>JAFPKH010000176.1:0-2941 GCA_017424825.1 Treponema sp.
AAGTCTGGACGGTTTTGAGCGGCTTTATGAACATGCGGACGAATATGAGGACGAGTATCGTTGACAGGATGATTGCACCAAGCACCACACCGATAATCAGGAAGCGCATGCTCACGAGCGGGGAGAAATAGAGGTCATAAGGGGCAACCGCAAACACACTCCAATTCGTACCGGGTATTTTATTGTACGCGGCAATCAAGTGCATCTTGATGTTCTCGTCATAAAAATCCTCGATGTCTTCCTGTCCCTTGAAAACATGATCCAGCACGAATCCAACGCCTTTTGTCCTGTCAAGTTCACCGGGATTTGCATTTTCATCGGTGTCTTCGTTTGCATTCGCTATGGTCGTTTCAGTCGCACAGTTGATTACAGAAGGATGCATTCCTCCTCCCAAATCAACTTCGGAAATCAAATCATAAAGACGGTTTCCGCTTACGACAAGAATGAGCGAGCCAATGATTTTTCCGTCATCGTTTCTGACAGGAACACCGTAATGCTGGAGAACGGAATTCGTAACTGTGCTTATCGTCGGATCAGAAACATAATCCTTTCCTGCAAAAGACTGCTTGAAATATTCACGGTCGGCAAAATTTATAGGAGTGCCGTTCGCGCGGAATGTGTTTCCGTCCTTGTCATAAAAAGCTACGTTTCCATAGGCTCCGTCGCTGGCTTTTGAAATTCCCACGAGCTGGCGGTTCTTTTCTGCCAGATCGACTTCCTCGGATTTTAAGAAAGCCTGCTCGGCAAGAAAATGGAGGGCAGTAAAATGCTTGGAATTCAAATCAACGATTTTTTCAGAAACGTCTTCCGAAATAGAAACCAAGCGGTTGTCCACATTCTCGATTATGCTCTCGGAGGCTATCTTGTAGGCAATGATACCGAGCGTTATTGTCGACAATAACAGAACGGCCAGGAACATAACCAAAAATTTAATTGTAAGCGATATACGCATTGATTTTTTTTCCTGCATAGAGTAACCTCGTAGATATTAAGATTTTCACTTGTTTAGATAGAAGGGAATCAGCAGACGGTGAATGCAGATGGCACAAAACAAACCTGCCCTGAAAATTCAGCTTCAGAACAGATTACCCTAGTTTTCTTTCATTATAACACCATACCTGAAAATTTGCCAGAAAAAAATATATGAGAAAATTCTTATTTTTTAGAAAAATATTCATATATATAAAGCGGCAAAAACCGGAACCTACTTTGTGTTGAACGCAATAGCACCGTCCCAGTTTTCAGGAGGATTTTTTATGAACTCCTCGCATCGTGAAATCATCAGCTTGGTGGCCTTGTCTTCCGGTGATTCGCTCAGTGCATTCATGAAATATTCCAGCGCAAGATTGAACACTCCCTGCTTGTAAAGTCCGAATCCTTTTTTGTAGCAGTCACGGTACTTTTCGCTGAACTCATCCTGACCGCGGTCTATCGCATAAATCGGAACGGCTTTTTCCTTGCCCTTCACTTTCACGTCATCAAGCGGACGGAAAAGGAATTCGTCACTTGCAATATCATCTTTGACTGCCTGGCTTACAAGAATCATAGAGCCGTAAGTTTTCGTGAGTCCTTCCAGACGCGACGCAAGGTTAACGCTGTCACCGATTACAGAATAGTCAGTCTTGTCGTTCGAGCCGATTGAACCGACGATTACATCTCCGTAATGTATTCCGATTCCTATATTGAATTTCATTCCGTTCGGCAAAACCAAATCTTCAAGCGGAACAGAAGAAAGCGCTTCCCTCATTTCATATGCAGCGGCAACGGCACGCCGGGCATTGTCCTCGTAGCTCACGGGCGCACCGAACAAAGCCATGATTGCGTCACCGATGAATTTGTCGATCGTACCGCCATGCTTTTTTATAATCGTACACATGGTCGTGAAATAACGGTTGAGGAACGCGACAATCACTTCCGGTTTGTTGTGCTCGCTTATGTTCGTAAAACTTCTTATGTCACTGAAAAGGATTGCAACGTCACGCTTTTCACCGACACCCACTTTGTCACCGTTTTTATCCGACGCGACTTCTTCGACAAGCTCATCGATAATCTGCTCGGGGACAAAACGGCTGAATGCTTTTCGGATGTTACGCTCGAACTTCAGCTTGCCTTTGAGCATGACCGCGTTTTCAATTATTACGCTGAACAATGATGCGCTGAACGAAAGCAAATCAATCTGGTTTTTTGTGAACGCGCCTTCCCTCACCGCACTGACGGTTCCTATCTTGGCACCGTCCATGTTGAAAAGATGTATGTTCTGATATGCCGACAAAGGGATTTCCGTCGTCCTGAATTCTTCAAGCGGAATGGAAGATTCCAAACGCTTCGGAGAAATTTTAAGTACGTTTGAATCAGGGAAAACTTCCTCAAAATCAGATGTGCAGACTTTCAAAAAATCAGCGCACTCGCTTTCGCTTATATTTTCAGCGGCAACATAAAAACCTTCCGCGCCGTCAGTTTCATTAAGATAAAGGGCGACCGCAGGAACTTCACAGAATTCGGTGACAAGCTTCAGATATTCTCCGGCAATGGTTTCTATCGAATCCAGCTTTTTAAGGAATTCAAAAACCCTTCCGGCAATCGATGATTTTGTCGCATAGTTTTCTTTCGGCATCGCATTTGAATTAACGACTTCATTTGAAAAAAGAAATTCCGTTCTTTCAAGCAGATCGTCCGAATCAAAATGGATGAAGAGATTTGCGCCTGAATCTTCCATGAACTGACTTTCAAACGGAAAGCGTGACGTCGAATAAACGGCAATCGGAATCTTCTGGAGCTTACCGATATTTTTCATCAGGCGCACTATGTCGAGCGTGTTCGGGTTTATGCACCGCGCGTTGAGCATTATGGCATCTGGCTTCGTGTTGTATGCAGTGACTATCATCTGAAGACCGTTTGCTTCATAGCACGGCTCGAATTCCGTCTTCTTGTATTTTTCGGT
>JAFPKH010000177.1:0-2773 GCA_017424825.1 Treponema sp.
AAGTTAAGCCTCGCATCGCCGATGGTACCTGGTCCTCGGATCCGGGAGAGTAGGTCGCCGCTGGATTCACGCCCCGCTTGCCGGAACACGGCGAGCGGGGCTTTTTCTTTTATATGCCGCCCGTGTTCCTAATGCCTATGCCCTAATCACTATGACCTAACAGCTGATTCAAGTTGTTCTCATTTAGTTATCAGTTGATACTCAAGTCTATTATAAATCTATCTACTCATTTTTTAGGGACGGCTTGAATTTCTTTTGGTTTCTAGTGCTGTCCTGCGGATATTCTTTTGCAATTTTTTGGGCGATTGCTGATGATGCCTACGTAGATTATAGTGCGTTTAAATAGCGAAATTCCGTTTATACTCGCCGAGCGAGTCTGTCGTTTCATTGCTGTTATGCAGAACTGTGGGGCCTGTCTCGAAGCGTAGTCACAAAGAGTACTTTGATGACCTCTGTTCCGTTTGTTTTATCGCAGGTGTGTCCCCGGCGGTAAATTTTGAAGAATGCATCGGCGGTCTCTTATTACATGCTTCTTGGGTAATGACCAAAGCGGGTGTTTTTTCTTATGTTCTCAAAAAAAATAATTAGCGGCTCCATATGACGCTTTTTGATGTCTTATTTTGACATTTACTTTAGATATAATACTTGAGTTTAAGCGCCTTGCAATATTACCCTCTTGAATATTCCAAGTTGGCGTATTTATAGGACGTCTAAAAAAATATAAAAAAAATAAGCTAATTTATTCGTTTTTATTTGTAATTTAAAAACGTGGGACGGGTATTGATGCCCGTCACAGGAGAAAGGGGGATCATTATGGAAAGCAAAGAAGTCGAGATCAAGAAGTTGAGTCCCATCGTGGAAACGGTCTGGGGAGTCTTTCTTCTGGTGCTGAGCTGCGTGTTGATCGTGTTCGGTGCTTAAATTTGATAAAATTTTGCTATTTAAGTGGAAAGTCCGTCTTTGTTGGAGATGGGCTTTTTCGATTTATATACGTTGGTTTACTTTTTGCTGACCAGTTTTACGCTTTCAATTCCCTTAATAATCAAATCCCTTAAATAATCTGTAGAACCGGTAAATGTCCGGTCCATTTCTATTGTTATCACGTTTTTTTGAGGTGTTATGAGAACTGCTTGACAATAGACTTTTTCATCATTTTGGGTAGATGCGCATGTATAACCGTAATTTTTGTCATTGTTGAAAACGATTTCTCCAACGGAATTTCCAGGGAACATGCTGCCCATGGAATAACCTATATGGTGTTTTATGTATTCTATGTCATTGATATTTTGCGGAGGTGGAAACTTGCTTTCCTTCTGTATGTAGGAATTGGAGAGGGTCTTGATGATAATTGTGCTTTGTTCTTTCATGAATGGAAATATCGCAAAACCTTGTTCGGACGAATATGTTGGATTCTTGTATAAGAACTCCCTTCCCATAAAAGCAAGGTCTATTTCGATGGGTTCTGGAATGTCGGTTTGTATATAGGGCATTTGGGTAAGGAAACTTTTCCTTAGTGATGCGTGTGAATTTGGATTCGCGCATCCTCCAATGACAAACAAAGTGATAAAGATACCGAGTAGATAGGTTTTCTTCATTTTAGTTCCTTTATTTGAAATTAAAGAAATCTTGATTTCTCCATTCGCATTCGCTTGTTGGGGGAATGAACCGTTCGTTATAATAAGAGATGCATTCTTTGGGATCTTTCGATGAAGCACAATCCGTGTCGCGGATTTCTATAAGTTTGTCATAAACATCCTTGTTCTGGCTCGCCCTGCTGGGCAAAGACCATTCTAGGCATCGAAAACAGCAGGGGATCCCAAAAACATAAAGAGTCTTTTTCATCTTCTCGACGGCTTTCGTATCGCCGGTCGCAGAGAAATATGCCCAATGAGCATCGACTTCTTCCGCTTTGCATGTAATTGTGTCCTTGAAGAAAGGACTATTTTGAACAATATCGTCAATGCTTTGACGTGCCGGGAGACCATCTGGAAAGTCTCGGTGATATTCCTTCTGTTGTTTGGAGTCTAGGTGTTTTAAAATCCAGCTTTCGTTAATGTAGTCGCTGTTCCTTATACTTAAGATATTAATCAAAATCTTTACGTATTCTTTAGAAGTCGCCACGTTTAAGGCATTTCTTCGGATTAGTGCCACGATGAAATCGTTGGTGTAGTTGGGATTCATTTTATAGGCGTCGTTTGCAAAACGGTCCAAGGAATCGACAACTGCCGATTTTAAGTCATCACGTTTGTAATCCTCGTTTAGTTTGGCTTGAAAAAGGGAACAGCCGTAGAGGATTAGTGTTGCTAGAATAAATGGAGTAATTTGTCGTGTTTTCATTTTTTATTTGTATGTAATACATGTAATCTATAAAAAAATATATGGGAATATCTGTTCTTCTTTGATCCTGACGACAAAAAAGTTGATATAATGTTGATAAATTGTATTTTCGATGGAATGTGTTGCCTGTTTGTCGAAAAAAAAGAAAAAAATTAGATTTTTTTGCCCCGGACCCCTTGACTCCCCCGCCGGAAAATACTATAATTGGTCTCACCCTCGAAACGATGGCGAAAACCGAGTTCCGAGGACAAAAGCCCGCGAGACTTCTGGGAAGATTGAAGGAATCGGAGATGTGCTTAGTGACGGCCCAAGAAAATTTCTTGGAAGTCTAGATTTACGGAAAACGGGACAGACTATTTAAAAATCAATGAAGAGTTTGATCCTGGCTCAGAACGAACGCTGGTGGCGTGTCTTATACATGCAAGTCGAGCGAGGC
>JAFPKH010000019.1:0-3146 GCA_017424825.1 Treponema sp.
CAGCGCGGATATGTTGAGGCCGTCCAGACCAAGATTTTTGAAATGACGGGGCAGAACGTAAACATAAATCATATCCCGAAGAATTCCTTTGTTTTGCCTTCTTCTCCGACCAATACCGAAGATAAAAAAACGGAAATTCAGGAAAAAAAGATACCTGAAGGACAGCCAAAGATTTCAAATCAGCAGATTAAAAAACAGTCTGCTCCCGACATCCATAAAAAACAGACCAAGCTTGATGACAAATTTACTTTTGATTCTTTTGTCCTCGGTGAAAATTCAGAGCTTGCATACAAAGCGTCCCAGGCAGCGGCTGATAATCCGGGAAAAGCATACAATCCTCTTTTGATTTACGGCGACTCAGGTTTGGGAAAGACACACTTGATGCAGGCCATCGGAAATTACATCTACGAAAAAAACAACGGCGACATGAAGATCAGGTATCTTACCGCTGAAAATTTCACTAATGAATTCACTTCATCGATCAGAGACAACAGCACGGAAAAATTCAAATCAAAATATAGAAACCTTGATGTGCTTCTGCTTGACGACATCCACTTTCTTCAGGGAAAAACACAGACTCAGGAAGAACTTTTCTATACTTTTGAAGCCCTTGATGCAAAAAAAAGCCAGATGGTATTTACATGCGACCGTCCGATCTCAGAGCTTAAGGACATTACCGACAGATTGAGGACACGCTTTGCCAAAGGTATGACCGTAAACCTGAATCCGCCGAACTATGAGACACGCTATGCAATCATCCAGAAAAAACTGGAGATTATGGAGAAATCCATTCCGAATGACGTGATCGATTACATTGCAAAAAACGTACAGAACAATGTGCGCGAACTTGAATCCTGCCTTGTAAAAATGCTCGGCTATGCTGATCTTCTGGGTAAGCCCGTAAACATGGAAATTGCGCAAAAACAACTGAGCGATACAATCACACAGCCTTCCATGGGTGCGGTTACAATCGACACAATCCAAAAGGTAGTGGCTGAACACTACAATATTTCCATCGGAGATTTGAAAAGCCGTCACCGCTCAAAAAAAGTCCTCATCCCCCGTCAGATTGCAATTTATATCGCACGCGAACTTTGTGACTATTCATACCCGGAGCTTGGAAACGAATTCGGAGGAAAAGACCACACAACGATCCTCCACAGCTACGAAAAAATAGTGGACCAGCTCAAAACCGACACCGTGCTTAATTCTACAATCCAAATGCTCATAAGGAACATCAAAAACTATAAAAAATAAGCCCAGATTTTTTTCAACCGCTAGATTCACGGAATCATCATGCCAAAACCCATGACTTTTCCTGTTACAAATCTGATAGTAAGCTGTGGATAAACGGTTGAATACTAAGATGCCTGTGTAAATGTGATTAATCTGTGAATTCAAACCACAGACTTTTACACAGGCTTATTTTATGAAATATAAGGAATTAGCTTAGAATTCAATGAATTCACATCGCTTATTATTACTACTACTAAAATTTATAAATTTATAAATTTAGTGCATAAAAATGCATAAAAATTCATAGACACTATACATTCACTAAAATTTTGCAAGAAATAAAAAATTAGGCTGTTTAATAATACATAAAAATGATATAATGAATTCACTTGAAAACCTAAAAATTGGTATCAGCTTGAATACCGGAGGATTTATGAAATTTACTTTTGACAAAGATGCTATGATCAGGGAAATATCCATAGCTCAGGAAATCATTTCTACAAAGCAGATGGCAGAAATCTGTTCCAATGTTGCACTTTATGCCTATAACAATACGCTTAAAATAAAAGCAACCGATAGAAAAGTAAATTTTGAAACCACCCTTCCCGTTCAGATTCAAGAAGAAGGTGAAACTACAATATATTGCGATAAATTCATGGGAATCCTTACTTCACTGCCGGAAGGAGAAATTGAATTCAATCAGCCGGTTGAAAATGGAAGCGATCAGGCCATAACGGTTATAATCAAGCCGCTGATGAAAAAAATCAAATTCCAGATAAAAAGCATGTCAGTCGATAAATTCCCGGATTTCAGTTCTGCAGATGATGTTCCTTATTTTGACGTTCCATCAAAAGACATTAAGGAAATGATCGAACAGACTTCTTTTGCCGTAAGCGATGACATAACCCGTCTGTTTATGAACGGCGTTTATTTTGAGAAAAAAGAAAACAATCTTGTCCTTGTTGCAACTGACGGAAGAAGGCTCAGCTTTGCATCAAAACAGCTTTTGGCAGGAGTAAGCGATTTCCCGGCCGTTATAATTCCACCGAAGATTCTTAATATAATCTCAAAACGTGCACCAGATGAAGGAAATGTTTCTATTGCCGTCGTTGACAAGATGATTTTCTTTAAGTTCGGAAATTATAAATTCGGTTCAGTTCTTTTGGACGGTCAGTTCCCTAATTATAACCGCGTTATCCCGGAGCATCAGGAATATTCTTTCCAGGTGCAGAAAGATGATTTGATCAGCGCACTTAAACGCGTGGCCCTCATGGTTGATAAAAAGGCAGGACGCATTTATTTTGAAATAAGCGACGGAATTCTAAGGATTACTTCTCCGCAGTCAGATATCGGAAGTGCAGATGAAGAAATTCCTTGTGAATATGCAGGTCAGTCATGTTCACTGGCTTTTAACTACCGCTATGTTGATGAGCCTCTGAAAGTCATTCCAACGGAAAGAATCACGTTTGAATTTACGGAAGAACTCAAGCAGGTGACCATGAGACCTGAGCCCGCCGCCGATTATTTCCACATAATCATGCCGATGCATAAAGAATAGTGCCTTTTCTTTCGCTTTCTCCGGTAAATTATAGGAATCTCATAAACAAGCCCATAGATCTTCTTGCCAAGGAGGTCTATTTTACGGGTGAAAACGGACAGGGAAAAAGCAATCTTTTGGAAGCCTTGTATTGCTCGTCCTACGGCTCTTCTTTTAGAACCCGTGCTGATTCTGAACTTATAAAAAACGGTGAAGAATCCATGAGCTTGCGGACAATTTACCGCGAAGAAAATGGAAATGTCCACACGACTTCGGTTGTATTGGAAAAAGGCCAGAAAAAAATCGAAAAAGACGGAAAAATCATACACGACAGAAAAGAGCTCATAAACACGATGCCCTGTGTCCTCTACAG
>JAFPKH010000178.1:0-4235 GCA_017424825.1 Treponema sp.
ATTTCTGCGGCTTTTTCCGAAATTACCTGCTGCAAATCTTTCGTCACCGCCGCTTCGGCAATTTTCACCGCATCCAGTTTGCTTTGCTCAAAAGCCTGCTCCCGTTCGTGCAGTGCCGCAACAAACTCCTGGTCGCGCAATTGCGCCCGGATTGATTTGTATTCTTCTTCACTGATGGTAAATGTTTTATGACAATTCGGACAGGTTATTTCCGCCATGATATTTCCTCCGGATTATTCCATCGATTTTTCAATTTCCGCAATCAGAGTCACATCCGCCGGCAGCCATTTCACGCTGTAGAGCTTGTCTTTCGTCAGCCACCGCGCGTCTTCCGCCTCTAACAGTTTCAGGTCGCCTTCTGCCACTTCACACCAGAAGCAGTCCATGGATAAATGAAATGCGGGATAATCATATTCAATCGTTGTAATCAGGTCGCCTACACGAATCTTCGTCGCCAGTTCTTCCTGAATTTCCCGCACAAGAGCCTGTTGTGATGTTTCGCCCGGTTCCACCTTGCCCCCCGGAAATTCCCACTGGCCTTTAAAATCCCCATAGCCTCTGGCCGTGGCAAAGATTTTTTCTTTTTTATCCAGGGCATCGCAGATTACCGCAGCCACAACTTTTATGGTTTTCATGATACCGCTCCGGGAATGTTCCAATTCCCAATACTTGCTGAAAAACTCTCTTAAGAACAGAAGATCCTCTTTACTTCTTTATCGCCGCCAGCTGTGTTTTCGTGTGGGCTTTCACTTTCTCCACACTGGCCATCTGCCGGATGATGTCTTTTGTGATTTTATCCAGAGTGGAATTCTCGCTGTAGTTGGCCGGCATAATGAAGTCCACCCGCTTGTCCAGGATCAGGTCTTCCACCTTATCCCGCTTGCCCGGCTGGTACACCGCAATGGAACAGCCCCCGTTCACTTTTACCAGCTTCATGCAGGGCACGTCCGTCAGTCCGTCGCCGATGTAAATCATGTTGCGGAAGGGAACGGGCCGGTCTTCTTCCGGCGTGTAACGGTTCAGGTCGTCGTCATTGGAAATGTCCAGGACGCCTTTATTGATACGGAACAGAAACTGGGTCTTGGTAGTATAGTTCACCACGTTCTTCGGCCAGCAGGCCACACCGTTTTCGTCGTACAGGAATTCCCCGGCAAACACATCGTCAAATTCTTTATAAATAGATGAACCTTCAATAATCTCCCGCAGGCCGGAAGAAATAATGTAGTGTTTGACGGTGACGCCCTGCTCTTTGCCAAACTGGTTGATGCGGCAGAACCATTCCTCCACGCCGGGATACAGTTTCAGATCTTTGCCCAGGGCCACAAAATCGTTGCGGCGGATGGAGATTCTATGGAAGTGGGCTTCGTCCAGCATGAGATACATGTAAGCCAGGATGCGGTCCATTTTTTTATCTTCCGCCAGCTTGGAAGCCTTTGCCCAGAATTCATCCGCGGACATACCCAGATTCGGAATAAATGTGTACGCCTGCATGTCCGTAGTGCACAGGGTCTTGTCAAAATCGTACATCATTGCGATTACCGGTTTTTTGGCTGCCATAATACTACCTTCTTTCTTTTATAGCAAAGATATAAAAGTTACTGTGATTTTCTTCCCGTTATTAATTTTCCCGTTTATCATTGTTATACCGGCTCTTTTTAATGGTTGTCTTTTTCAATTGTATAACCCAGTTTTATAATTACCTTTAATGTTTCCAGCGCGGTTTTCCGGTCGTAATCCTTTTCCGATTCGGGCAATTCGGAATACGGAACAAGCATCGGGGTAGTTTTAGAAATGCTGTCTTTGACATTCCCAAAAGTCCAGCCTTCCTTTATACGCCCTTCGGCCCATACATCATGGACATTTTCCGCTATTTTTTCCGTTAAATCCAACAGTTCCCGGGAAAGAACAATAGTGCTCGTATCAATCGGTTCCGGTTTATACATTGCAACCTCCGCTTTTGTAAACACTCACAATATAAAGCAGAATCCTTTCTTTTTCTGTAGTTATTTTTCCTTAAATATATCGTTATTGGAAACTAAATCATAAATCAGCAGCTCCTGACGATTTTTAACCAGCTTATTCCATTCGCAAAGGCAATCATGCAGTTTTTCTTTCTCTATTTTTTTATCTTCATTATATCCCCAACCCATACTTGCATAGAAATAAGTGAATCTTCGGTGTTCAGTCTTTGCTATTTTCAATAATTCCGGGTATTTAGCCACGTTCTTATCTGTTGTTTCAATCAAACGATTCGATAACTTTGTATTATCCAGACCGTTTGAACCGCTTAGGAATGCTTCTATACCTTTATCATAGGCAGCTTTCTTTTTATCATATGTTTCTTTATCTTTATCTTTTAACGATTTGTAAAAGTTCTTTTTTGCATTTTGATAAAAATATAATGCGCGGTTCGATTCTCTTTTATAATACTTTTCCTTATTCCACAGCACATCCGGAGAATCCTTCTTTGGGTTGTTTTCCGAATTGCCGGACGCAACAGAATAGTTAACATGATACTTCCTGATTTCTTCTTCTTCTTCTAAATTGATAATCTGATGAATCCCTGTTTTTTCTCCATCTGCCCCCATTAAATACAGCCCGTCGCCAGAATTTAAAAATAAGTCTCTTATAAAATTTTCATTCTCAATTGTATCTGTTATCCTTACCGCAACAGATGTATTTTCAGAGGAAATACTTTTTTTGTATTTTTTAAGTTGAAGCATACAGTGAAGATTCATTTCGGGAGATGCCAGGCAAAAAACAAAATATGTATATTTCTCAGGAGAACAGTTCTTTTTAACCTGCTCTGTAAAGGACTCATCCTCAAAGTTGCAACTGCTTAATCTGATTTCCAGCTTTCCATCTGATTCAGGAGATGATATCCGGAACGTTCCGTTGTTATGCTTGACATAATCCAGGTTAAAGCGGTCTTTCAATCTTTTTTCTATACTTGTTGTGTTTTCATTGATAACATCTATTAGAATATTGTTTTCAGGTGTTATTACTCCCTGATTCATTGCATGCAGCAAGATCTGTTCGCAAATATCCCCGTCGCCGACAATCAACAAATGAATATCATGATGCGGGTTATCACTGTTATCAGGATTGCCTTGAACACTTTCATCAAAAAACAAAGGAAGTTTCGAGAATAATTTTTCTGCCTGAATTTGCTGGAAATTAAATATTCTAAGATTCATATGCGTATCTTTAGCATTACTCATTTTATCAAGCTTGCAGTCAAAATAATCCTGCAGCATGTTTCTCATTTCAAATTCTTTATTTAACACAAAAAAATTAATCGTTTTCTCTTTGCAAATTATACAGGAAGAAAGGGCCATATAATATTCCATATTATGGAAATCTGATTCATCCAATAACAGTACGTCGGTAATATCATTATCCTTCAGGAATTTGTTGTATTTTTCAATCGTTTCCTTCTCATCTTTAGAATTATTGCTAATCTGGTATTTTTCCGTTTCCACCATAATGTTTTTTAAAAACAGCGATTTTTTCTCTTCTTCAGAAAGAAATTTATCTGTCCACAAATATATTTTTGCTTCAGAATCACCTCTATTCAAAAGTTTACGTACACGATCATTATAACCGACAATCAATATTTTTTGTTTTTCCGGCGTCCATCCTACAAAAAGATGCAGGAAATAGTTCAATATACTGAAAATTGCCAGGACTTCTATTAACGGAACCACTACCATTGCGATTTTATACATAACAATAGCAGCATATTCTATTCCGCGTAAATTGTTAATAAAATCCTTTTCCTCTACAATATCCTGAATTGGCAGTACCGGATTAAACAACAGTGTTTCCACGCAATTCTGAAGCGTCATGCCCACGCAGAACCAAACATTGTCCGGAAATTTATAATAATAATAAAAAACCCAGCCTCCAGCTAATAAGGAAAGAACGGAAAAAAACACTATCCCCCAAAAGAATTTTTTCCAATTATTTAATACTATCTTGTGTAATTTCAATAATATTGGTTTGTTCTTTTCTTTACTTTCTTTCATAAAAGATATCTTTCCCTTCAACAGCAGACAGTCTAAAATTAATACTCGGACACAATTTGTTTACTGATTCCACGTCCTTGCCAGCATGGCAAATTCTTCCAGGCTCAGTGTTTCCGCCCGACGCTTGCCGTCGATGCTGGCCCGGTCCAGCCAGGCTCTCACCTGCTCCCCGGTCAGACCGCCCATATTTTTCAGGCTGTTGTTCAG
>JAFPKH010000179.1:0-3621 GCA_017424825.1 Treponema sp.
ATAGATGAAAAACCAGAGCCGTCCGGTTCAAGCGGAGAAAGCCCAGATGATTGACTTTGAGGAAATAACGGACAAAGCAAGGACTTTTGTTGATGAGCACAAGATCCTTTCCGTCGGAATAATCTTAGGTGTAGTCGTCCTCCTTATCATTCTTGTCCTTGTCATAGGGATTTCGGCAGGCTCAGGAAAGAAAAAAAACGTAACCGTGGAAAAGACCTTCGCGGCTGAAGATGATTTCGTAAAGCCCCAGGCCTATACCATGACGGAAGATTATTATTTTTCCCGTAAGACAGAAGACAGCTGGTCACAGGAAGAAGTAGACAAATGGTTTGCAGTTCCGACATCCCCGGTGATGAATGAACTGAGAAAAGATAACGACTCCATCGTCGATGAAATTTTAGGAGCAGCCCCATGAGAAAAATTTCAAAGTCAGTTTTCGCCATGCTTTTCGCAAGTCCGTTGGTTTTCGCGCAGACGGCAGAACGCTATTCGGACAACAACATCGAATATCCGTCTTTTATCACGGATGTGAACCTCGGTGACGAATACACGTTCAATCCGGAAGATTTCGTGCTTGAAACGTTCGAAGTCCCGGAATTCAACGGTGAGTACAACTTCAATGAAGATCTTTCTGCAACGGCGGCAAACGTGGATGAAATACTCCCGCAAGTCAACCCGGCAGAATCACTCGTGCTCACGTCATCATCTGGAAGCGGGCTTGAAACGTTCGAACCGGAAGACCTCCAGACACCGTCAAGAAGCATAAAGATAGCGCAGAACCAGTACCTCGACGTAGAATATCCGGGCAAAGGATGGATATATCTCGGTGAAACGGACAACACCACCCTCATGAGATATTTCGGCCACACGCTTTCATCGGACACTACTTTTACGCTCAGGGCAAAATCAAAGGGAACGGCACTGCTCCACTTCTATAAAATCGATCCGCTCACAGGAACCGCAATAAACGACTACCTCGAAGTAATCATCGCAGGAAAGACCACGAGCGAAGTCCATGCCGTGGCACCAAGCTACAAGGAAAAAGTTCCGGCCGGACAGAGAAAGAAAGCCGAAACAAAGCAGGAACAGGCAGAAGATGAAGAAGATGAGGAAGATTTGACCGAAGAAGAAGAAAGCATAGAAGCGGTCACGGTGGAAACATATCCTCAGAAAAAGGATGAAACAAGCGTCATAGCAGAAGAAAAAGAAACCAAGACAGAGGAATCAGAAACCAGCCGGTCTGAATCAAAGGCTCAAGGCTCAACTACGGCTTCGACCGGAACACAGCAAAAACCTGCTTCAAACGCATCATCAGGCGCAAAGACACAAGGCACAGGAACGGCATCAACCGGAACACAGCAAAAATCTGCATCATCTGAGTCAACGACACAGCAGAAATCAAATGCAGGATCAAGCTCCGGCACAGCTGGCGCAGGAAAATCAAGCTCTGCGTCTACCGGCACTGCATCAAACGCATCATCAGGCACAAAGACGCAAGGCTCATCAACTGCTTCAGCAGGAACTCAGCAAAAATCTGCATCAACTGCAACAACAACACAGCAGAAATCAAATGCAGGATCAAGCACAGGCACAAACAGCGCAGGAAAATCTGCATCCAATACAGCGGGCACACAGCAGAAATCAAACGCATCTTCCAAGAACACGACCGTAACATCAACGGCAGACGACGAGCTTCTTGCAAAGGCGCAGAAAGCATACAACTCAGGCTCCTACGCAGAATGCCTTGATTATCTCACGGAATTCTTCAACAATGCCGTGACGAAGATTGACGAAGCCCTCTATCTTCAGGGACTTGCCCTCGAAGCACCGTCAAGCTCAAGGAACATAAAGGCAGCCCTGGACACATACGAGACGCTCGTAAAAGGCTATCCGCAGAGCAAAAAATGGAACGCCGCAAACGAAAGGGTGATTTACATCAAGCGTTTCTATTTTAACATAAGGTAACACAAGGAACGGCTGATTCAATACGAATCATTCAGCTCTTCCTTAGGAGAAATATATGCTAGACAACAGATTTATAAAGGAAAATCTTCAGGCGGTCAAAGAAAACATAAAGAACCGTAACATGACCGCTGATGCCGATTTGGTGGTTTCGCTCTATGACCAGCGCACGGCTGCGGTAACGGAGCTTAATGGATGGCAGCAGAAACGCAACGAAAATGCAGCTGCAATGAAACAAAAGCTTGACCCCGAAACAAGGCAGAAATATATCGACGAAGGAAAGCAGATCAAAGACAAAATCTCGGAGCTTGAAGCAAACCTTTCCGACATTGAGGCACGTCTTGACGAAGCTGCACGTCAGATTCCTAACATGGCCCATCCTGACGTACCGATCGGAAAAGTCGATACGGAAAACCTTGAGGTTAAAAAAGTAGGCACGCCAAGGAAATTCGATTTCAAGCCGAAAGATCACGTGGAGCTTGGAGAATCGCTTGACCTCATTGATTTTGACCGCGGAACGAAAGTCTCAGGCCCTAAATTCTACTATCTTAAAAACGAAGCCGTTTTCCTTGAAGAAGCACTTATCATGTATGCTCTGAACATACTCAGAAAGCATAACTTCACGACTTTCATCACACCGGACGTGGCAAAGGAAGAAATCCTCAAGGGCATAGGATTCAACCCGCGCGGAAACGAAAGCAACGTATATGCAATCGAAGAAGAAGGAACATGTCTTGTTGCAACCGCAGAAATCACTTTGGGCGGTTTCCATTCAGGCGAAATCCTGGACAAGTCAAAGCTTCCTTTGTTCTATTGCGGACTTTCACACTGTTTCAGGCGTGAAGCAGGTGCGGCAGGACATTTCAGCAAGGGACTTTACCGCGTGCATCAGTTCGACAAGGTTGAGATGTTCGTATACTGCACTCCGGAACAGAGCGATGAAATCCATGAAAAGCTCAGGCTCATTGAAGAGGAGATTTTCACAGGGCTGGGCATTCCGTTCAGGGTCGTAGATACATGTACCGGAGACCTCGGAGCACCGGCATACCGCAAGTGGGATCTTGAAGCATGGATGCCAGGACGCGCGGACGAAGAACACCCGGAAGGCGACTATGGTGAAGTCACTTCCACATCAAACTGCACGGACTATCAGGCAAGAAGGCTGAACGTAAAGTACCATGACGATGACGGAAAGAACAAATTCGTCCACATGCTCAACGGAACGGCCATCGCAGTAGGAAGGGCAATGCTCGCGATACTCGAAAACTACCAGAATGCAGACGGCTCAATCACAGTGCCGGATGCATTGGTTCCATTCTGCGGCTTCGACAAAATCGGGCCGAAATCAGAATGCAGCTCACCTGTATACGTACCGAGCAAGACAAAAAAATAAATGCATAAAAAACCGCCGTTGCACTCCATGGACTCAGCATGAAAAAAAGCATATATGCGGAACGGGTTCTAATGAACCAAAATGTCGAGTCCTATAAAATGTGTTTATAACAGGCTCCCAGCGTGTGTCCGTCCCGAAAAAAGGCTCGTTCGAAGCTACGCTACGAATGCCCGCACTTCGTTTGTGCAGATTTTTTTCGTTCCGGCCACCACGCTTCCGCCTGTTGCACCAAAGTTGTAGGACTCGACATGTTCAACAAAAGATGC
>JAFPKH010000180.1:0-3266 GCA_017424825.1 Treponema sp.
ATAGAAATATTGTCTCCATATTTTGTATTCATGGCATTAGTGCTATATTTGAATTGATGCGTTCCTCCCACGGGAATAACAACATCATTAGTAACTGTCTTTATAGATTCTTCAAATCCATCCTCATTCCAGATATCCATATCACAGAGGTATTGAGAAACGGTAAATTCTTTACTAGTGCTGTTTACGATTTCATAAATAAAATCATGGGTTCCATTCGTTACGAGCATTTCATCCAAATCTGCAAGAGGCACATTCATAAAGTCACCTTTTACACTTGGGACCGTAATTGCAGGATAGTCATTTTCAGTATAGGCAGGTTCCGCCCTCCAGCAAAGTGTACAACTGTCTGTCAGTTTTTTATAGGCTTGACACCACCCCTTTGCTGGGACTATTGTTTTTCCAAGGGCTTCAGTAATATCCCCTGCACTTTTTAGATACAACTTATTGCCGTCTTTCATGCGATTGAGATAAAAATACACCCATTGATTAGTACCATCATTTGTTTTGTATCTGATTTGAAAGTCAATATTATAATTTGGTTCTTTTATTTTAATTTCCGGTACATAAGTGGGAACTTTCGTAAACACAAGGGCATGATTTTCTGAATCATAAGTAGCCACACCCGGAGTTATCCTTATTTCGCCCAAACCGTTTTTAGCGGTGTAAGTTCCCAGATTCGTACCACCCTGCAAAACTTTATATTCATAAGTTTTTCCCTTTTCAACATAGTAATCAGGAATCAAGACATTAAGGTTAAGTACGCTGTTGTTGTTCGCGTAGTAATACATGACCGTTTCCCAATTTTCTGCGTTCTGTTCTTTCCTTTGAATATGCAAACTGGTACTAGTTGCATATTGTTCTTTATATGGGGACAAATCCAGTTTGATATAGCCTTCCTGTTCTTCAGGCGGGAGGCCGTCCGCAGAATTGGAACATCCGGCAAAAAATAGTGCTGCAGTCATAATAACCACAGTTACGGGTAGCAGTTTTTTCATAGTAAATCTCCTCGCAAGTTTTAATTCATTTCAGAATTTTTGTGCTTGCGGGCAGAATACCCACCTCAATACTATTTGTCAAGTGAGTTAACTCACTGAAATCAAAAAAGTTTGCTCTGAGGACTTTTGTTTTCTGTTCATGGCAGAACGCCACGCCATTCGGCACAATTATTTTATTTTGCTTCGCAAGTCTCCTGTTGTTCATGCGCACCGGGCGCGCCCCGGACTGCCGAGTTGCAAGAGATTGCGAAGCAAAGAATGTCCAAGGTGCAGAACCAAATGGCGATATGCCACTGCAATAACAAAAAGAGTAAGGGGACACCGGAGTTTGATGTTTCCAATGTCCCCTAATGGCTTAATTGAACTTTTTATCCAACATTATGGATTTCGAGCTGCGTTTATTACATTGTTGATGATTTCGCTGTCGGTGACTTCTTTAAGAATGGCTACATTATAGTAAAAATCTGTTCCGTCGAAATATCCGTAGTCATGCTGATATTCGGATATATTGACAACAAATCCATTATCGTCAATGGTATATGATCCACCCACTAAACCAGCCACTACAGCAGTCCCGTCTTCCTTGTAAGTGCATGTTGTGCATGATCCAACGGTCCAAGTTCCAGGAAATCCTGGTTCATCACTCTGTTTTGTTGCTTTTTGAGAAGAGTTAATCATTATTATCTTGTCTGGCATAAAAATTGCTGTATTTGTGCTTTCGTCCAATACGATGGTAGCTGAATTCGGAAAAAAACTTTTCTCCGAATTTTTTTCATATTGAATAGATTCACCGGGTTTTGTTGCAGAAACTAAAATAGCAGTGGTTTCGTCTGGAAAATAAATAAAGCTACCGTATCCTTCAAAGTTATGGTTTGTATTAGCACCAAGATAAACTTTTCCTGTGAATGAATGCCACTGTGCATAAAGCGTAAGTTCATTGCTGTCAGTTGCCGTAAAGCTTGTTTTGTTGGGATAATATGTTCCGCTTCCGTCTGCTTTTGTGTTCCAGCCCTTGAAAGCGTAGCCCTCGCGGGTGAACGTGTTTCCATTCAAATTGACGGTCGTTCCGCAGGTTACGGTCTGAGTGCAGTCGTCTCCGGTTCCTCCGTTTGCCTTGAATGTAATCGTCGTGTTGCCTGCAGTCCATTTTTTAAGCTCCACAGTGGCGGCGGTAGTCTCGTCTGCGACAATCTCCACATCCACGCTGCCCATGTATTCGAGGGAGCCGTCCGATTTATAGGCCCGGCATGTAATCGTCCATGGTCCCACGGGAATGTTTTCAATTACGACCACGGTTCCACTGGCCACAGTTTTTTTGTACACCCGCTTTTCCCTGGTCAGGCTTATTTCGTAGGTATAATTTTCAGTCCCAGAATCATCCGGGGTCCTGAACACACTGCGTCCGCGACCGGAATATCTGTTCCCGCCGTCCCTCCATGAGTCCGCGTCATAGGTCCTGATTACAATTCCGTCGTCCGGGGAAGCAAAAAGTCCTCCCTTGCACGAGAAAAGGAAAACCGCGAACGTGCTTAGAATCAAAAGAAAAATGGCTTTGAGCGGCCTATTCAGCGATGTGGGGGGGGGTACAAGAGTATAGCTACTTTTAAAATCCATAAAATACCTCGCAATGGCTTGGTGATTGTTTTTGTAAAGTATAATAACAAAATAAAAAAAATCCAGTGAGTTAACTCACTGAAACTCTGGAATTTTGAAATTTCTACTCCATGGACCAAAAATTTCACCACAGACATAAAAAAACACCCGATGCCTTGAACACCGGGTGCCACAAAATACAGAATATGTTTTAGCCAAGGAACACGTGGCCCTGCTGGTCTATCGCAAGAATCGACTTGCAGTCCGAGCAGCGGAATCTACCACTCTTCGCGGCCTTGAGTTTTCTTGAGCACACAGGACAGTTGAACACCTTCGGGAAAACAGTGTTCTCAGTAGGCGCGCCGCCCTTCTTGAAAAAGTCAACCGCATCGCCCAGCGACTCCTTGATGTTGAAGAACTGGCTGAATCCAAGAAGCTGGAAAACCTCGTAGACCTTTGGCTGTATGTTCAGAAGAACAATGTCGCCGCCCTTAGGCTTTACCAGTTTCAAAAATGCCGTGAAAGAACCAATTCCTGTTGACGAAACATAGTTCAGACATGAACAGTTGAAAATTATGTTCACAAATCCCGCGCTGACAATCTTTCCGACCTGCTTCTGAAAATAGACAGAATTATATGTATCGATATAGCCGTTCAAGATTACCATCACGCAAT
>JAFPKH010000181.1:0-5596 GCA_017424825.1 Treponema sp.
GATGCGCCGAAAAAAATCTATTTTATGAAACCGCTCACTTATATGAATCTCAGCGGAGAAGCAATCGGTGAAGCGGCTCGTTTTTTCAAAATTCCTCCGTCGGACATTTTGATTGTGCACGATGAAATTGAGCTTCCTATCGGAACAATCAGCTTGAAGTGGAGCGGTGGTCTTGGCGGTCATAATGGATTGCGCTCTGCAAAATCAGTTTTGGGTACGGCAGATTTCTGGAGACTCCGTTTTGGTGTCGGAAAACCTTCGGATGGAAATGTTGCAGATTATGTCCTTGGTTCTTTTACTCCTGATGAACGGATTATTTTAAGCCAGGTCTTCGTTCACGGCGCTTCGCTTTTTTCAAAAATCCTTACGAAAAAAGATTGCCAGAGTTTGATAAAAGAGTGGGGAAAGAAAAAAGTTTTGGTAGATTAAAATGTGCGGCGAAAATAAAAAAAATGACGGTTCCAAATTTGACGATGCAAGCTCTGCGTTTGCAAGGCTTTTTTCAATCGTAAAGACATTGCGTAGTGAAAACGGATGTCCTTGGGATAAAAAACAGACACCGCAATCAATGCGCCCGTGCATCGTTGAAGAATGCTTTGAAACCGTTGATGCCATCACAAAACAAGACTCTGAAAATTCAAAGGAAGAGCTTGGGGATCTTTTTTTCAATGTTCTTTTGACCGGCTACATGTTCGAGCAAAAAAATGATTTTTCCGTGCCTGAGATATTCAATGCCGTAAGCGAAAAACTTTTGCGCCGTCATCCCCATGTTGATTTTGACGAAGCATTGTTTTCAGAAAGCCGAAAAGAAAATCCTGTGAAAGTCGAATCTGCTGATGAAGTAAATGCGCAGTGGAACAAAATCAAAAATACAGTTGAGGGAAGAAACAACGGATGCATTTTGTCACAAGTGCCCGACGGTTTCCCACCGATGCTGAAGGCGTACAAGTATTTGAAAAAAGCTTCATCCAATGGTTTTGAATGGCCGGATATTTCGGATGCAAAATCTAAGATACTTGAAGAGCTTGAAGAAGTTTGTGAAGCGCAGAATGAAGGTGACAGCCTCCACCTTGAAGAAGAAGCCGGAGACCTTCTTTTGAGCGTTATAAACTATGTGAGGCTTTTGGGAATTAATCCGGACATTGCCCTTGAACGCGCAGACAAAAAATTCTTTGACCGCTATTCTTACGTCGAGAAAAAACTGGACGAAGAAAACATTCCCAAAGATTCTTCCGCACTTGGTAAAATGGAGGAATTCTGGAAAGAGGCAAAATCAAAAGGTTTGTAGCACGATTCACTAATTCTTCTGAAGTACTATCACGGTAAGGTCGTCTTTTTGTTCGGTGCCTTTCGTGAAATCTGAAAATGCATCAAGCATGTGGTCAAGCTTTTGCTGTGCGTTTCCGCTTCCGGATTCCCCGAATGTTTTTAAAATGCGCTCTTCACCGAATTGTTCGCCTTCCGTGTTTTTCGATTCATTCAGGCAGTCTGTGTACAATAATATGCTGTCACCTTTGTGCGCCGCAAATTTCAAGGTCGTGAATTTCGGATCCAGCCCTGCAATCCCGATTATGCCGCCGTCTGTTTCTTTTCCTTCGATTTCAACCGGATACACTGTTCCTGTTTTTGCATTCCTGAAAAATACGGTCGGGTGTCCTGCGCTGATGAATTCAATCTTGTCGTCTTTTGTCCTGAGCATAACGCCGGTCAAATAATTTTCTATGTCGCCTTTGTCCGAAACAATCTGCCTGTCGATTTCTTCCATCACATTTGAAAGCGGCTGGTTCAATCCTTCTTTGAACTTCCGGTCTATTATTGATTTTGCAAGCATGGTTACAAGACCAGATGCAATGCCGTGCCCTGACACATCAAAAAGCCCGACTCCCTGCAAATTTTTTCCGTCGTGGAAAAAGTCGTACAAGTCACCGGAAACACCTGCAGCCGGATTGAAAGTGTATGCGATTTCCCAATCATTGAACGAAGGCATCTGTGTCCTGTAAAAAGAATTCTGCACGTATACCGCAAGCTTCATGTCACGGTCGGCCTTGTATTTTGCATCGGTCAGTTCTGCATTCGTTATTTCAAGCTGAGCGTTTGCATCGGAAAGTTTTTGGTTTGATTCCGAAAGCTGAGCCGTTCTGTCACTGACTTTTTTTTCAAGGTTCTTGTTCAAATCTTCGACTTCTTTCCTTGAGTTGACGAATCTGTTTGCCATTATAAAAAGCAGGGTGATTACTACAAGCTGCCATCCGATTGATGATATGTAAGGAAAATCATAAAGCTTGGTCATGTTGTGGATTATCAAATCGATTAAGACCGCCGCAACCATCGGAGAAAATCCTATGAGCAAAACGCGTGCATCCTTGTTTTTTGCAATCATCGCCCTTACGATTATGAAAAGCACATAAATCATCGGGGGAATCAGAAAAAGCTGAGTCCATCTCATTGAGCGTAAAATCTGATAGTTCGGTGCGAACATGACTATTACGATCGGAATGATTGCGAATGCGCTCCTTATTATGAGCAACGATTTTTTTTCTTTCATGCGCACGAAACTCAATATGTATGAAGTAATCAGGAACGGGAACAAAAACGGCAGTGCGTTTGAAAATATTTTTTGGAACCAAAGGAACGACGTGTTTTTGCCGGGAAAACCAGGAATCTCAGAATAGAAGAAAACCGAAAGATATGTCGCGGAGATTATGTTGATCAGCGCGAACATCAGATTTTCTTTGTCCTTGCGGTCTTTGAAATAAACCATCAGGTGATAGGCTCCGATAACAATCATTACGATTGCGAAAATCAAGTTGAGCTTGCTGTTCCAAAAACCTTCACGTGCAGCCGCTTTTTTTGCTTTTTCCATTTTTCCGATGAAAGGATTTGAAACGATGGAACCTTCACCGTTGACCCAGATTTTCACGGTGATTGTATTTTTTCCGTCTTGAATCAGATCGGACGGCATGCTGTAATATCTGGCTGTGTTCCATGCGCTGAATTCATCCGGGGGGAACGAACCTTCTTTTCCGACAAGGATTTTGTTTACGGAAGTCTCATCAGCAAGAGCAATGCGGCCAAGATATATTCCAAGAGGCTGATCCTTAAGCTGTTCGGGGATTTCAAATTCGTTTTTAAGCCAGATGAATCCT
The DNA here is from genome assembly GCA_017424825.1 of Treponema sp. Lineage (GTDB taxonomy): Bacteria > Spirochaetota > Spirochaetia > Treponematales > Treponemataceae > Treponema_D. Next base: position 3,147 of record JAFPKH010000181.1, read on the forward strand.
TTTCCGCCGGGAACGACATTTTCAAGGTTTGAGAGGGCAGGCTTGTCGATCGGAGTGAAAGAACCGTCTTCTTCAAGACTGTATGACCAGCCTTCATCCAACGGTATTTTTTCTTGCGCGGCGTTTTGTTCCGAGCTGCAGCCTGTCAGAAAAAGCAAAAGCATAAAAATTGCGCTTGTTTTCAATAGAACGAACTTTTGTTTCATACTTTCCTCCACAAACTTTGAATATGATAGTAATCCCATCTATTTGATAGTAAATCAATTTTACTGATAGTTCAACTATCATTATACAATAATTCGGAAATAATTCAAATTTTTTTAAGGAGTTTATGAAGATAAAACAAAATTCAGATTTATTGAAAGAAGAAGAGCTGCTGATTAATACTTAAAGTACTAACCAGCATTCATTTTAGCAGATTTTTTCTACGGTGCCGTCTTCTTTTGCAATGAAAGCAACCGGATGCAGCTTGGTGAAAAATCCGCATTCAACCACGCCTGTGATTGCATTGATGTTGTCTTCCATTTCAGCGGCGTTGACAGGAGATTCCCAGAGGCAGTCCAAAATCATGTTGCCGTTGTCGGTGATTACAGGACCTGCTTTTCTGATTCCTTCACGCAGCGTACATGTGGCTCCGAGCTTTTCCATGGCTTGAATGACCGTAAGCCTTGCTTCTGGAATTATTTCTACCGGAAGAGGAAACTTGGTTCCGTGCGACAAAACTTTTTTGCTTGCGTCGGCGACTATTGCGTAATCTTTTGATGCGTATGCAGTGATTTTTTCCCTGAGCAATGCAGCACCGCCTCCTTTGACAAGCGTGTTTCCCGGTCCGATTTCATCAGCTCCGTCAATGGTCAAATCAAGCTGGCCTCCGATACTCTTGTCGTTCAAAGTGCATGTGCGGATTCCAAGCGTTTCACATGCAAGCGATGTCTGGAAACTTGTTGCCACTGCAAGTATGTCTTTAAGCGTTCCGTCCGCAATCCTCTGGGCAAGCCTGTTCACTGCCGGCATTGCTGTAGAGCCTGTGCCCAATCCGATTTTCATTCCGCTGAAGATTTTTCCTTCTTGTATGAGCGTGTCCACTGCGGTTTCTGCTGCAAGAATTTTCTGCTGATCTTTCGTTACCATATTATTCTCCTGTAAAATCTGTTTGATTAATAGTCGTTGTCAGTAAAGAGCCTGAACTGCTCATATCCCTGGTACCGGAGCATATCGTATCCGTTGCAGACCTTGCATCCGGCTTTTGCGGCGCGTGCCATAAGCGGTGTTACGGCAGGCACATAGATTATGTCAAAAACTTTTTCATTTCCGGTGAACTCATAGAAATACAACGGATCGTTTTCCTGTGATGAAGATTCCATGCTGTTCATTCCGACCGATGTAGTCTGTATGATTACATCGCTGTATTTTTTCAGCGTCTCAAGATTTTCCCTGTCGAGCTTTTCGGCTTTGAAATCGTATTTGTTTGCAAGTTCCTGTGCGCGCACTATGGTTCTGTTGAAAATGCATGCTTTGCCTTTCAGCTGCTTTACGGCATATGCGATTGCTTTTGCTGCTCCTCCCGCTCCGATGATTGCAACTTTTTTGTGCGCAAGATTTTTTTCACCCAGGAATTCCAAAAGTGATTTTGAAAATCCGGTTACGTCGGTGTTGTAGCCTTTCCATTTTCCGTCTGTCCTGACTATGGTGTTGCACGCTCCGATTTCCCTTGAAACTTTTTCTATGTCGGAAATCTCTTCAAGAACGGATTCTTTGTGAGGAATGGTCACGGACATGCCCATTATTTCGGTGGAATCTGCAAAATCAAGAACGTCCTTGAAACTTTTTGAGCAGATCGGAATGTAGACAGCATTCATTTCATGTTTCAAGTATCCGGCATTGTGGATTTCCGGGCTTGATGTTTTTAAAAGCGGATATCCCGTGATTCCGTATACGCGTGTGTCTTCGTTTATTGATTTGAAATGGTAGACTTCGTTAAGCGTGACCGGATCAATATGCCCCAGGTTTTCGACTTTCGGCATGGTTTCGGTCGGTGATGTGAAAGTCAGATAGTTTTTGATTTTGGCGCTCAAAACCCTTGTTGGAAGTCCGAGCGGTCCCATTGCAACGATTATGTGATTTGAATCCTTGAGCTTTGAAGCTTCGTCAAAAACATGCTTTACATCCTGAAGCGTTTCCGGCATGAATGCGATTTTTGGAATTTCATAATCCGTGACCTTGAGTTTTTCAAGCCTCTGCGCAAGATTTCCGATCGGATTGTTCATATCGTGCAGGCTTCTTATGACTTTTACGCCGTAAGCCAACGCCGCATCCTGCAATGACGAAACTTGGAAATCCTCTTCAAAATCAACGTATGCGAAATTCTTTGACTGATCTTCGGCAACAAAAGAAAGCGCCTTTGCAAAAATAACAGCCCTGGCAGCTTCACCGTCAGAATAAACTCCGCC
>JAFPKH010000182.1:0-5381 GCA_017424825.1 Treponema sp.
AACAATCGGCTTTGCGGCATTTATTATTTCTTTGTCTTTATCTGTAAGAGGCTTTCTGATTAACTCATCTAACGTCATAGTTTTCATAATACAATTTCTCCTCTTTGGGCGTTGCCTTGCGTGCAGAAATAATGCGTATATACATTTTTTTTCAAACAAAAAAACGGAAGGATTAAACTACCGCATAAAAAGTTACAGACATATTCCGAATGCAGTTGGGTTTATTCTTCCTCAGTTGATTTCCTATATTGCTGTGCCGTGACCGCATCGTCCATGGCGAGTTCTTCCTGGGCTTCGAATTCGGCTTTCCACTGTGCGTATTTTTTTTCTTTCAGTTTTTCAAGTACCTTGACTTTCTGCATGGCAAGGCGGACAACTTCCCTTTTCTGCTCGGCAATGACTTCAAGCTGCGCAAGTTCGGCAAGGAGTCCGTCTTTTTTTTGTTCAAGCAGAATAAAAAAAGCCCGGGTCTGGCTGTGCATGGTAAAATCGTGGGACTCATCTGCAATGCGGCCGTAATCCACCCTGTCACGGGCAATCTGGTCAAGGGCGGAATTCACACGTGCAATCTCCGCGTTCACCTTTCCCAAATCAAGCTCGGCCTGGTCCAGCTCATAGTTTCTGAGGTCAAGGATTTTCTGCATGTTGAATGAGAATTTCTGCATACCGCCCTCCCCCGTAAACTGAGCTTTTATTTAGCGAGTATATCGAATGTAGGATGTGCGTTCGCAGGACTTTCGGAATACTCTTCTTTTGGAATGTTGATTCCGGTAAGTTCCGAAAGCTTGTTCAGTGTATCATCTATAGTAAGGTGCTCACCCGGATCCTGGCAGAGGAATTCTTCAATAGCCGGGTGCTTGTCAATCGCCTCGTCAATCTCCGGTGAATTTCCCTTCTGGTAGACTCCCGCAAGAATCATGTCTTCCTGTGAGGCATAATCGGCCATCCACTTTTTTACTTTGGTGACGGCTTTCATTGTCTCAGGTCCGGAAACCCTTTTGTTGAGACGTGAAATGCTCTTTGCGACGTCTATTGCAGGATAGTGCTGTCTGTCAGCAAGCGCGCGAGTCAAAACTATGTGTCCGTCAAGTGTTCCGCGCACTTTGTCTGCAATCGGCTCGTTCATGTCGTCTCCGTCAACAAGGACCGTGTAGAACGCCGTGATTGAACCTTTTGCGTTTGTTCCCGTTCGTTCAAGAAGACGCGGAATCATATCGAAAACTGAAGGCGGATATCCACGCTGGGCTGGAGGTTCTCCCGTTGCAAGTCCGATTTCACGCTGTGCATGTGCAAAACGTGTGACGCTGTCCATCATCAGGACTACATCCTTGCCTTGGTCACGGAAAAATTCTGCGATTGCAGTGCAGACATAGGCAGCCCTGAGACGTGCGATTGAAGGCTGGTCGCTGGTTGAAACGACGACGACGGATCTCTTCAATCCTTCCTTTCCCAAATCATGCTCGATGAACTCAGGAACCTCGCGTCCACGCTCACCGATAAGACCGATGACGTTTACATCCGCAACTGAATTTTGGGCGATGACAGAAAGCAGGGTACTTTTTCCGACTCCGCTTCCCGCGAATATACCGATGCGCTGTCCCTTTCCGACGGTCAGCAATGAATCTATTGCGCGTACACCTGTGGCAAGACGCTTTTTGATCGGTTTTCTTTCAAGTGGATTGGGAGCAGGAGCAAGTGCCGGATAGTATGCGTCGCTCGCAATGTCGCCCTTTCCGTCGATTGGAGTGCCTGTTGCATCCACCACGCGTCCCAAAAGTTTTTCGCTCACGGGAACTTCAAGAACAGCGCCGCTTGCAGTAACCGTGGAACCGACTTCGATTCCCTTGGTTTCACCGAAGACCATGAGCCGGACGATGTTTCCTTCAAGCCCCACGACCTCTGCCATGACGTTTGATTTTTCGCTCGGAACTTCGATGCGGCAGATTTCGCCGATGACACAGCGGGGACCGTTGCTTTCAATCATCAGTCCCTTGACTGCGGCAACCGCTCCAGTATATTTGATTGTATCCGTCTCTTCGACGGCCTGTATGTATTTGTTAAAAAAAGAATTCATTTTCCCACCCTGCAAAACCATTTTTCATTCGGATTCCTGACGGTAAAAAATATGATTGGCGCCCCCAAACGCCAACCATGCACCGATTAAAGATCCGGATTCTGAACTTCAGACTTGCTGACAGACTTGATCGGAGAAATACCGAGAATCTTGGTCTCAAGTTCACCGAGCTGGCTTGAAATGCGTGCGTCGATTGCACCGAAATCAGTCTCAACGATACATCCGCCTCTGTCAACGGAGCTGTCCTCAACAACAGTGATATTCTTGATGTTTTCGACCTGGGCAATGAAGTCCTTGATATGCTCGGTAGTAAGCTTTGCGTCCGACATGTTAACGCGGAGAGTAACGTCGCCGCGTCCCTTGACCTTTTTCAAAGCCTGAACCACGTTCGCCATGATTACGCTCTTCTGGCTGTCGCTCATGACCTTTACGACCTTTCTTGTCATCAAAAGAACAAGGTCAACGATCTGTCCCTCGGTTTCGTCAAGGATTTCCTGTCTCTTGCTCTGCACGCTCTCAATCATTTTATGAAGGCGGTCAACAAGACGTTCCGCTTCCTGATTTCCGAGCTGGTAGCCTTCTTCATGCCCCTTGTCATATCCGTCTTTCTGTGCCTTGTCGAATATGCGCTGCTCTTCATCATGGGCTGTCTTTATGATCTGGTCAGCTTCAAGCCGTGCCTTAGAAAGAATTGACTGAGCTTCTGTTTCTGCACTGTTTTTTATGACGGAAGCCTGGTCGCTCTGCTTTTTGACTTCGTTGAATGCAGCTGCCTCCGCATTTTTAATGATGTCATCTGCATCAGACTGTGCCTTTGCAATAAGCTGGGACTTTTCCAACTCCCACTGCTTTTTGAATTCTTCCGCTTCCTGCCTGAGCTGGTCTGCTGTGGGGCCTGTGTATTCAGGAGCTTCCTCAACAGTCTCTTCTTCCGGTATGACGAATTCCTTCGAAAGCTTAAGGGAAACAGGTCCGTCCTTGATATTGATTTGATTTGGTCTGAATACAGTCTGTGCCATTTATTTTCTCCACTCGTTTATTTTTGTTTCAGGGAACCACTCCCACGGTATAAATAAAATTTCCCGTTTCTATTATCGGAATTTTATACCGCCGGCACTATAGGCAACATGGAAAATTTGAATTTTTCCGGGGTGGCATTCCAAAACAAAAGGCACCCGCGAATCATGCAGATGCCTCCTGTTTTTGTTTCCGTTATATCAGCTGATGTATTCGTCACCGTCACCGCGTGCGATAACGATTTCACCGGAATCTTCAAGGCGGCGGATTACGCTGACAATCTTCTGCTGCGCTTCCTCAACGTCCTTGACACGGACAGGTCCCATGTATTCCATATCTTCCTTGAGCATGGTAGCCTGGCGCTTTGACATGTTCCTGAAGATTTTGTCCTGAACTTCCGTATCGACGTTTTTGAGAGCCTTTGCAAGCTGCTGCTGGTCGGACTCGCGGAGAACCTTCTGGATATCGCGGTCGGAAATCTGGACGATATCTTCGAAGACGAACATCCTCTTCTTGATTTCTTCTGCAAGCTCCGGATCGTCCTCTTCCAAAGTTTCGATGATGGACTTCTCGGATGCACGGTCAACAAGGTTGAGGATTTCAACGATGCTGTCGACACCACCTGCCGCAGTGTAGTCTTCGTTGGACAGCGTTGAAAGCTTCTTTTCAAGAACACGCTCGACCTCACGGAGAACGTCAGGCGATGTACGGTCCATGGTTGCAAGACGCTTTGCGACCTCCGGCTGGATTTCGTCCGGAAGGTTCTGAAGGATGTGCGAAGCTTTCTGCGGCTCCAGGTAAGCAAGGATCAACGCAATCGTCTGCGGATATTCCTGCTGCACGAAGTTCAAAAGGTGTGCAGGATCAGTGCGGCGGATAAAGTCGAACGGACGTACCTGCAGGGAGCTTGTAAGCCTGTTGATGATGTCGATGGCTTTCTGGCTTCCCAAAGATTTTTCCAAAAGTTCGCGGGCATAGTCGATACCACCGGTGGTGATAAAGTTCTGTGCCTGCATCAGCTCCTGGAATTCTTCCAGAACCTGATCCTTGAAATCTGAATCTATAGTATCAAGGCGTGCGATTTCAAAGGTAAGGGTTTCCACCTCATCCTCGCGCAAGTGCTTCATGACTTCGGAAGAAACTTCAGTTCCGAGCGCAACCAAAAAGATTGCGGCCTTCTGCCTTCCGTTAAGGTTCTTATAATCCTTTGCACCGCCCTTCTTCTTGCCGGAACCGGAGGTTGAACTCACATTCCTTGACTTAGATGCTGAGCTTTTCTCTTCTTCTGACATACACTACTCCTCCATAAGCCATGTGCGGATAAGCATAGCCACGTCTTCCGGATGGTTCTTTGCCATTGCGATGGCATTTTCCTGAAGTTCCGCACGCTTTCTTTCTTCGACGGACAGCGTAACTTCCATGCCCTGTTCTTTTGCTTCCCAAAGAGCCGCTTCCCTCTGCTGCTGCTGACGGCGTAGCTCTTCTTCTTCCCTGATCCTTCTGCGCCTCTCGATTTCCTTGGAGATAAGGCGGAACGCGATGAACAGCACGAGTATGAGCGCGACCGCAATGAGGGAGATGAATATAGTCATCTTTGTCTTCTGTGACTTGATGAACTTGGCATCCTCTTCCTTGAATTCATCCGTATGATCGAACGGAATGTTGGTCACGACGACTGAATCTCCGCGCTTGGCATCATATCCTACGGCACTCTGAACAAGCTTCGTAACTTCTGCAAGAACGTCATCGGAAATCGGAACATAAGTCCTTTCGTATCCACCGCTTTCTGAAAGGCGGATTTTTTTTGTATCAGGGTCATACAAAGGATACTGCCATGTTCCGTCAACGTTCACGGAAACTGTAAGGCGGTCAATCTTAGGCTCTTCTTTTCCTGCGGTATCCTTGCGGTTCATGACGTAGTTTCTCTTGACGCCGGATTCCGTGGTTTCGCCGATTACGTTAGACATGTCGCTGTATACAGGAGGATTCTGTCCCTCTGTGCCTGCAGGTCCTTCAGGATTGTATCCCGTTCCGGTGAATTTCTTGTCAACCGTTTCTTCTGAAAGGACAAGGCTGTCCCTGACTTCGCTGTCGTCATATTGAGTGTTCGGGTTGTCCGGCTTGATTGTGACGCCGGAGTATTCCGTTGCAGTATATGAACGCTCGGACATGTCCATGTCAATCTTCATGTTGGCGATCTTTACGCGCTTGGTTCCGAAAGTTCCCTGCAGCGCATTTATAACCTGAGTCTGATAATAGGCTTCCTGCTTTCTTATCCACTTCTGCTGAT
>JAFPKH010000183.1:0-3659 GCA_017424825.1 Treponema sp.
CACAACGGCACAAGCAGAAGAAGGATTTTGGGGAATTTAGTCATTTGGAATCTGGTCCTATGCGTAATTCAATCTACTCTACTATAATTCCATATTTCTTTTTCAATTTTAAACGTGCTTCTTTTGAAATCTTATAGGATGGCAACTTTGTAACAGCAAATTCAAAAGCTTCTTTTTTATTTGTAAGAAAACAATTTAAAGAAGCCATACGTAACGATCCATTCACAGATTTATAAAATGTCAGACCTCTCACCGGAACCACATCTAATTCGGTAATTTCATTCCAACGAAACTGCAATACATTATCAAACAAAGTTATCGAGAATAGCTTTACTTTTCTTTTCATTGTAATTCCAGAGTCATCAAAAACTAATTTAAAATTCGGAATAAACGAGAAAGTGACAACTCCAAAAATAACAAGCATTAGAACACACAAAAAAAAGAATTTGACTGATTCAATATTCATCCCGACATTGTACATATCAAAAAATGCCTTAAGGATTCCCCAAAAAGGCACTCCAGCAAATACAAAGAATGGAATAATGCTATAAAAAAACATTGGTATTTTAAAAAGCGATTTGTATTTCACTTCAACCATTTTAAAGACCTCCACACTCTCTTATATTAAAAGACCCATTTTCTTGCAGACGCGGCGGGTGTAGCGGATGTTTGAAAGGGCGACTGCTCCAGCGGGAACCGCACTAATTACAGACAAACTAAAAAACTCCATTAAACGCGGGGCTTCTTTTTTATTTCAAAAGGAAAACTTCACTCCACTCAGGGATATCATCAAAATAACGCTTTACCAATTTTCCATCGGCCATTCGGAAAAGCAACCTGGCATCTACCCCGTCAAGAGAATTATCGTAAACATAAAGTCTATCAACCAATCCCGAAACAGTCTTGCAATTGAGGATTGATTTCTGGTATCGGGAAATAACTTTTGTTATCGGAACATCATGGCCGCCCTGCATCACTCGTTTAGCAATTCGTGCAGCGTTAATGGACGGGTGACTCGTAGCGACAAAAAAGATACGGATAAAATAACCAGCCAGTTTTGCTCGATTGATAAAATCGACCTTGCCGTCTGAAGAAAGAACACTCTCAAAAATGAGGCTTTTCCGCTGTTTAAGGCAATCTTCACGCAAAGATTCACAATACTGAACAGCCTTAAGAACCGCCTCAGGAGAATTCCAATCCCCAAAGCGATCCTGGGCAACAACATCGGGATTGATGTAAACAGCATCTTCCATCCATTCATGGCGAAGGATTTTGGATGTAATTGTCGTTTTTCCAGACCCATTTGGACCGGCAATCACGATTAGCACAGGGCGATGTTCAGTCGGAGACATAACTAGCGGATTTTTGCTGCAGCGCGTTTGAGTTCGGCGAAATAACGAGCGGTGGCTTCGGCATCAGCCTTGCGGGCATCGTCAAAAGCCTCTTTCATCAACTGTGAAAGAAGCTCGTCCGATGGTTCCTCGGTGCTAGTCAACTTATAAGTATCCAAAGTCATTTTACCACCTCGTTTTCTGTAAATATACTCTTTTTTACGGAACGGAGCAAACTAAACGTCCTTTTCCCCACTCTTCAAGAGTGATTTTTGCAGATACGGCCAGTAGACTATCCGGGACTTCACCTAGTGCAGACAAAACTTTTTCAGCCTCTTCACCGGAAATTCTTAGTTGTTCCGAGTTTCTCTATATCCTTTAGCACTTTATCAATGTTATTCTTTTGTTTTAAGAGTCTTAATACATTACCGTTTGTGCTGGGCAGGTGGAGAAGTTTCGTCTTTTTTGGAGGTGGGGGCGGCTCCAGACCGACTGATTCAAACATCTCTAGAAAAAGTGACAAATCACCACAAGAGAATTCGCTGCAAAGTAAAGCAAAATTAATGACTGAGAATCCGGCCTTGCGAGCCAGTTGAAATAAAGGCTCATAGGACTGAAGGCGTCGAATAAAACTTTTTCTATCACTATCGAGTTCCAAGACAAAAGTAATTTTGCCTCGCTCGCACAATGGACAACCATTCCCATCGAGGCTCTTCAAATCAACAGCGATTTCGTCAAAAGCAGACAAGGGGGCGACAACAACATTTTCCGAATCGCTGTATTTTAGATTTTCTTTTAACGGGGGCGGAATCCTGCCGCCTGCGCCACCGCCAACCGATTTGTACAATTTGCCTTTTTCATCTACAATCGCGCTGTCCAACATGCCGTTCTTTTCAGAGTACAAGGCCCATACGATGCGACCTGGATCAGCTTCATTTTCCTTATGAAGAGAAATGTAGCGAGAACCATAACGGTCCAATTGCATTGTATAGAAGACATCAGGCAGATGACCGCCTTCGGCGCCAACGTTCATGTGCTTTTTTGAGATATTCACAAAAACAGGAAATGTATCATCCCACGAATATGCTGAACAGACGAATGCCAAAATCGTCATGACAACAGTTATTTTGCATGTAATTAATTTCATAAGGATTCTGGTTAGATTCTCGAAACGTTTTATTGGGATGAAATGCGGAGCGTAGAGTTAATATAGGATTATTTTTTACAAGGATTGAACTCAGGAAGATCTTCTTCAATAATAATGCAATTATCTACTATATGAGTAAAAACAAACTTCTTTTTTCCTTCAGAAAGTCGTGATTTCATATCTTCGCTTTGAATCGGCGCTTTAAACAAAACCCAACCATCAAGAACCAAGAAATCCGATTCAACACGCCATCTCCCCTCATTTGAATCAAGACCATTGCTATCTGCGTATATTTGTAAAAAGGAGTGGTCGGGATAAAGCGTAATCGTTTCCGCTCCATACTCATGTTTACATGCATATATACCCACATAGTCTTCTTCGTGCGTACACCCGAACAACACGACAAGACACAACGGCACAAGCAGAAAAAGGATTCTGATCCACTTCCGTTGGGTTGGGTAAGTTTCTTTTTCAATCATAATCAACCATGATAATAAGGGATTACATAAAACAATCTTGCCATAGTAACCACAATCCAGAACATATAAACAATCTTCGTAGGCAGCCTTCTTGAAAAATCAAATTTTCCAAATTTTAGAATTATCAATGATATGCCCAAAAGAAAAAGACTTAATACACATGTGATAAAAATGAAAAAAACACAATCATCATCTACCTGCAACGACAAAGCATCTTGAGAGCCGTCATCATACGGGCGTAATGGAGCCAACAGCGCCAAGCAAGTAAATACGAAAGAACCTAGAAAAGAACCCAAAAGGGCGACAATCGAGACACCCCTTAAAAAAATTTTCATCGCAGCATAATCGTTTTTATTCATCGTCTTTTATCAAACCCTGTGGAATATTTTCCGAAGTATAGCCCCACTCTTTATTCCATTCCATGACTCTAGCAATAACAATCTTGTCCAATGAAGGAAAAAGACTAAAGTCTCCGCTAAAAAAAGGTGGACCGAATTTTTTCAAATTGCTAGCAAGTTTTGCGATATAGTTTCGCAAACCTTTCTTTTCATCATAGCACGCACGGTCTTCTGGCGATAACAGGTCAACCACATCATGTAATGAATGCTCGTAAAAAGCATCATCCTCGTGAATAAAAAAAGAACCAGGATGGTGCACCTCCTTTCCATCGACAAGTTGTGAAATTATAACATTGAAAACAAA
>JAFPKH010000184.1:0-3360 GCA_017424825.1 Treponema sp.
CATGCTGACTTTTGTCCTTCCGTTCGGACTTATAAGTTCGCTTCCGGTGGAGACATTGTTTTTCAACAACCACGGCGCACTCTTTTTGAGCCTGAAGATTTTTTTGATGAGCGCAGCCCAGCTGACTTTTGCCCTGATAGTGTGGAGGATAAACATTTCAAAATACGAGAGCACCGGTTCGTGATTTCGGGCTTTTACCCTGTCTTTTTCCTGAAAACCGTTGTATAATTGAATGGCTAAGAATTGAACGGATAAGGGGGAGCCTGATATGGGCAATAAATCAAGCTGTAGCTCCGATATACGTGGGTGGGGTATTCAAATCCTTATGGGGAGCGTCCTATGTTGAGTGCAAAAGAACTTCAAGAAAAAGTTCTGAATTTTGCCGAAAGCTATTTTCTCTGCGATGCCCACCATGACAGGGAATCTTTTTATTCCCTGACACCGGAAGATTTGGCTCAGTATCCTGTTGCCAACTCAGGAATCTTTCTGAACCTTGTGATGGACGGAGAGCTTGACAAAGCAAAGGCATGGCTTGACCAGTACCCGAAAGACAGCTTTATGTACATGGTCCATTATCTGGTATTTCCAAAAATCACCTGGACGGAATTCATAAGCATCATAAACGAATGTGAAAAAAGGAACGTAAATATTCCCCACGTCATGCTTACTGCCGGGCGGCCCAGCATTTTGAACGGAGTGAATGACTTTACGAGGCTTGCACCGCATCTGGAAAGGCACAAGGAAAAAGTGTTGCGGGGGCTTCAAGTCCTTTATCCAAGCGAGTGGGTCCTTTCATTTACAAGCTGTGCCTTGCTGAATACTATTATCAGAAAAACGATCTTATAGATGCTGAAATCCTTTTGTGCCAGACTATAAAGGAATTTGACAAAAACAATGAGAGAAGGTTTTTGTTCGTGGCACTTTATCTTCAGTCAAAGATTATGCTTGCACATGGAAAGAACGTTGATACGGACAGCTATATAAAAAATATCCGCGATTTCGTAAAGGAAAGCGGCAGGGCAGAATTTTTTTATAACATAGACGCGCTTCAGGTGCATTTTTCGCTCTACAACGGAAATTTTGACATCATCAATGAGTGGCTCAAAACCGATGCGCCTGATGAATTTGCAGATTTCAACATGCTTGATGTCTACCGCTACATGGTAAAAATGCGGATTTATATTGTCAAAAAAAATTATTCGGCGGTCATTGGTCTTGCCGCAAAACTCCGTCCGCTTCTTGAAGAAGGATATCACCACATGGATTTGTGTGAGCTTGCGCTGCTTGTTTCAATGGCCTTTTACAAATCCGGAAAAAAAGATCTTGCGCTTGACTACTTGGGGCGTGCGCTGAAAGTTGTCCGCCGCAGAAAATATTACAGGCTTGTTGCCGATGAGGGCGAACTTATGCTCAACCTTCTGATTGAGTATGTAAAGGAAAATGGTTCGACTCCGTTTTTGCAGGAACTGATTGATATGACGCGGAGCATGGCTGCTGCACATCCGCTTTATATGAAAATACAGAACAAGCTCGGCGAACAGTTCACGCAGATGGAAATAGACATATTGAAATTCCTTGAGCATGGAAAATCAAAGGAAGAAATCGCTGAGTATTTTTTCATAACGGTGAACACGGTGAAATATCACATGAAAAAAATCTATTCGAAGCTGGATGTTTCTTCGGCACATCAGGCTGTATGGGAAGCAAGGGTTTTGGGATTGATTTAAAATTGTCCGCAGCTTTTTCTGCACAATCCAGGTGAAACGGCTGTGAATCCGAAATGGATTTTTTGTCGTCTTCATCTGGATAGCGCAGATTATGATTATATTGAAGAACTTTTCGTTGCGTCGTCTTCGGCTTCGAGCTGTACCGTTATGTCAACGTATTTTTTGTTTCTGTATACGGTGACTTTTACTTTGTCGCCCGGAACTTTGTCTTCAAGCGCGGCATAATAATCTGCGAGAGTGGCAACCTTCAGGTCATCGATGGCCGTGATTATGTCGCCTCCGAGATAGATTGTCTTTGCATTGAACGTTCCGTATCTTACGGCTGTGTTTCCGCCTTTGAGACCGGCTGTTTCCGCCTGGCTTCCTGAACGTATCCTGCTGACTATCATTCCTGATGAAATGTCATATCCTGCATAGCGTGCGAGTGAGGCAGAGTTCTGTACCAAAGACACCATCATGACTCCGCGGTTTACTTTTCCGTACTGGATAAGCTCGTTCACTACACGGCGGGCAGTTGAAACGGGGACTGCGAATCCTACTCCGCTTGACGAACCGCTTGAAGAGTAGATTATCGTGTTCACGCCTATCATGCGTCCCTGGCTGTCGAGCAATGGTCCTCCTGAATTTCCGGGATTGATTGCGGCATCGGTCTGAATCATGTTGCGGATGATTACGTTCTCGCTTTCCTGAATCGGCCGTCCGAGTCCTGAGATGATTCCTGTTGTCATTGTCCTTTCGAGCGCGAAGGGGTTTCCGATGGCGATCACTTTCTGACCGACCTTGAGATTGTCCGCATCACCGAAAGCAATGGTCTTAAGCTCTTTTCCTTTCGGTGGAGTGAATTTCAAAACCGCAATGTCGCTTTCAACGTCTTTTCCTACGACCGTTCCGTCATAGCTCGTTCCGTCGGCAAGTGAAATCGTGATTTTCGTGGCGTTGTCGATGACATGCACGTTGGTTATGACATATCCGCGCTTGTCGATAATGCTTCCTGAACCTGAACCACCGGATGTAAGCACAGGCTCCCAGAACCAGTTTGTGCTCATAACCTGCGTGGTGATGTTTACGACCGCCTCGTTGCATTTTTCGTACACGGCTATGTTCTGTGCCTCGTCCTGCGTGTATCCGCTTGAAGGGGATGCTACCGTCAGGGCTGGTGTGTTCGTCTCAAGCATTGCATCGTCGGACGTAATAAGCTCTTCGTCAGTCCGCGCGATAATCGTGGACCCTTCATCAACAGTGGCTGGTGCCCTGCGTCCTGAAATTCCGAGCGAAACACCAACAGCAATAGCGGCTGCGGCAACCCCGGAAATCGCGCATGAAATAATAAGATGTCTCTTTGAATATAGTTTCATATTTAAAATATAATCATTATGGAGAAATATGTCAAATTGTGGAAAAAATAGAACAATTTTTTAGCGGGCGGGAAATTTTGGGAAATCTGCCCATGGAACAATTTTTAATGCAGAAAATGATTTTTTGTGATAGAATGAAACTGTTTGGAGGTTGACTTGAACTATTCATTTTCTGGACATGCATTTAAAAGAATGGCGGAGCGGGGCTTTTCACCAGAAACTATAAAATCAGTCATAGAAAATGGAAAAGTGATAAAAGACTATCCCGATGATATGCC
>JAFPKH010000185.1:0-12680 GCA_017424825.1 Treponema sp.
GAGTGGGACGTAGGCAAAAAGTAAGGAGGGAGCCCTTGAGGGAGGTTACCTTGCTTTTTGCCGTCAACTGGGACCCGCTCATGTGTTGCATTTATCAATAGATTTCATGCCGAAGCCCTGGGCATAATGGCTCTATAAAAGATGCTTGGAAAGCTTTTTGTGATGGATGTCCTTTTCCTCGTAAAGCGCTTTGTCTGCCTTTGCGATTAGAATCTTCGGATCCCTGAGGCTTGGTTCCGCTTCCGCAATGCCTATGCTTATTTTGATTTTGTATGATTTTTCGCTTGCGGTGTTGTGGGCGGTGAATGCTGACCTTATGTTGTCTTTAAGTTTCTGGGACATTTTCATAGGTTCCGGGGCCGTGCAGATGATTGCGAATTCATCTCCGCCGAATCTGGCTATATAAAGTTCCGTTTCACTAAGGATTGAACACTGTTCTTTGAGTATGGCAGC
The DNA here is from genome assembly GCA_017424825.1 of Treponema sp. Taxonomy (GTDB): domain Bacteria; phylum Spirochaetota; class Spirochaetia; order Treponematales; family Treponemataceae; genus Treponema_D. The sequence continues at coordinate 454 of JAFPKH010000185.1, forward strand.
AACTGCACTTAGGGCATAATCACCTTCGACATGTCCGTAGCGGTCGTTGATCTGCTTGAACAAATCTATGTCGCACATCAGCAGGGAAAAAGATGACTGCCTGTCTTCTTTCATCAAAAGATTCAGGTAATTGTTGAATGAACGCCTGTTGTTCACGTTCGTCAGCTCATCGATTGAAATCTGCTTTATCTGAAGCTCCATGTAGATCAGGACTATTGAAACGGAGATTGCAAGCCATATCGTTGCGGTTGACGTTATGAACAAGTGTACGATTCCTGATGCAACCAAAAGAATGACGATTATTCTCCTGTTGTGCGCCTGCGTAGAGTCGTAGCGGTGGGTGACCAGTTTTACGATCAGGAATATCGATGTAAGCGCGAAAAATGCGTATGTGATTGCCGGCTCAAAAAAATAAAGCGGACCGTGTTCCCTTACGTTGGTTTCTTTGGAGATTGAAAAGAGCCAGCCTGTCCAGATCGAGCAGATTGAAATCACTGAAAGGAAAACAATCGGAAGCATCGGAAGGTCGCGTAAAATCCTCGGTGGCTTTCGTCTTTTGTCGGGCATGTTTTCTACAATAAGGAAGAGAAGGTAGGTTGCGGCTGCGAATCCTGACACTGCATAGAATGAAGCGGAAAAAATGCTGTTGAATATGTACGGTATGGTTCCGGGAATGCCGTTGCAAATGCGCCGTCCTGCATCGGATACAATCATTATGCTGACTAAAATTACCGCGCTTTTGAAAAGAATGTTTTCGAATCTTCTATCTATTTTTGTGTGAATCTCAACGATAATCCAAATCAGCAGGATGAGGCATATGGCATCCGCTTCCAAAAATCCAATGTTTGACATAATTATCCCCGTGTTATGTTATGCCGTCTGTAAAAAGCTTGTGAGCTTTATTCTATAAAAAAGCCGTGCGTTTGTTCAAGCTGTGCCGCTACAGATTCAGGGACTCAGCATGAAAAAACAAAGTATATATGCGGAACGGATTCTGGTGAGTCAAAATGTCGAGTCCTATAAAACGTGTTTATAACAGGCTCCCAGCGTGTGTCCGTCCCGAAAAAAGGCTCGTTCGAAGCTACGCTACGAATGCCCGCACTTCGTTTGTGCAGATTTTTTTCGTTCCTGCCACCACGCTTCCGCCTGTTGCACCAAAGTTGTAGGACTCGACATGTTCAACAAAAGATGCCGTTCCGCGCATTTGGTTAAAATGATGCTGAGTCCCTGAAATCTTTTGTTTGGAAGGGAACCGATTTGCATGAACAAACAATACATTTCCATAAGAATCATTGGTGTGCATGGGCAACAACCTATTTTTTTAATCTCAGGGCTTCGGCATGACAAGAACAATAGACTTTTGCAACACAGGAGTGGGACGTAGGCAAAAAGTAAGGAGGGAGCCCCTGGGGGAGGTTACCTTGCTTTTTGCCGTCAACTGGGACCCGCTCATGTGTTGCATTTATTAATAGTTTTCATGCTGAAGCCCTGACTACAGATTTCCCTTTGTTGACAAAAATTCCCAGACTTTTGACCAGTATACATCTGGCTCGAGTATCACGGACATGCAGTGACCGGCTCCGGGGATTATAAACCAGTCTTTTTTTGATGCGGTTGCCACGTAGATTTCCCTTGCCATTGTGTTCGGAATCAAATCGTCTGATCCGCCATGGAAAATCAGAAGGGGAACCTTTGCCTTTGAAACTGCTTTTATTGCGGATGCTTTTTTGAAACTGAATCCGAATCTTATTTTGCTGTAGAAATTCGTAAGATTCAGCATCGGGAACGGAGATTTTTTCATGAGATCTTTGAAGACATGGCGCAGCATATTCCATACGGACGTGTATCCGCAGTCTTCTACAGCTGCCTTTACGTTCTGCGGAAGATTTTCGCCGAGAGTCATCATTACCGTGGCAGCACCCATGCTTTCACCGTGCAATATTATAGAAGCATCTTTATCAATCTCCAGGATTTTTTCAATCCATTTTACGACATCTTTTTTTTCAAGCGCACCCATGGTCAGGAATTTTCCGCCGCTCATGCCCGATGCCCTGTTTTCCGGCAGAACCACGTTCCATCCGTTCTGATGATAGACCCTGCCGTAAACGCTTGTTTCACGGAGTCTGCCTCTGTAACCGTGGATGATCAGGGCATATTTGTGGCTTCCTTCATTTTTGAGCAAAAAGCCGTGCAGTTTGAGACCGTCAAAACTTGTGACCTGTAAATCTTCATGGGGAGTGTTCCCAAGCCAGTGGTCGGCAGATTTTTTTTCGGCTTCCATTTTGTCCATTTTTTCAAGCTTTTCTTTAGAAGCTGTTTTTCTGGATTCTTCTTCGGTGAATTTCATTTTCTTCCAACCGGAGCTTGAAGGCACGAACGTTGCATCCAGCAATTTGTTTGCCAAAACTGAGAGGATTATGAATATGACGGCAATAATCGATGCGGCCGCTATGACGGTGATTTGAACTGCATTCATTTTTATACGCTCTTCTTCGTTGATTTCCTTACCGATGCTTTTGGTTTTTCAGCTATGGCTTCTATCTTTTCTGATTTTTTGGAAATCAATGCAGGCGGCTCTGGTTTGCTTTCCGATTTTTTTGCTTTCTTTGAACCAGGCTGTTCATCGGGGACAATCTTTATGTCATACCTTGTGAACGGAATGACCACGCCGTATTTTTGGAAAACTTTCACTGCGGTCGTGTATACGGCATTTTTTGTATCAATCAATTTGGAACGCTCAAACCAAACTGCAAGACGCAGGTTAACGGCTTCATTGAATCCGTCGTAATAAGCGCGGGGTTCAGGGTCTGCAAGAATATGACCGTTTTGAATGCATGTGTCGGCAATTTCTTTTGCGGCAATCAGTGCGGTTTCCATGTCCGAATCATAGCTGATGGGCAGCGGGAAAACAAAGCGGCGTTTTTCATATCTGCTGTAGTTCACCAGGTTGCTGTTGATTATCGTGCTGTTCGGAATGCGTATCATCTGGTTGTCAAGAGTGTGGACTGTTACGCTCAAAAGACCGATTGTATCGACCGTGCCGCTTACACCGGAAACTTCTATATAATCACCGATTTTCATGGCTCTTTCTGCAACCACGAACACACCGCTTATAAGATTGCTCACGGATGTCTGTGCTGCAAAACCAAGCGCAACTCCGGCTATACCTGCAGCTCCCCATATTGCCGTCAGATTTATACCGAACAGATTCAGCACGTACATTATCACGAGGATATAAAAAACATAGGATATTGCCCTTGTTATGATGCTTACCGTATGCGGCTCGAGCTTTTTTGACGCCGTTTTTTTGACCGCAGCTTTTATGAGCCTGTATGCTACGTAAAAAATCAGTATCGCGATGACGCTCGTGATGATTTTCAGAAAATTTTCCCAGGTGAAATATTCTTTTATCTGGTCCAAGTGCAGTATTGATTTGGTCTGGTTGACTACTTCGGTAGTGACTTCTTTAGTTGCTTCAAGCACGTTTTCCGGCATCTCTGAACCGGCCAGGACAGCATCTTCAATTATATCTTCTACAAGTTCTTCTTCCATGGATATTACTATAAGCTCTAAAATATTTTTTTACAATACTTGACAAAAAAAGCCGATTTTAATATAGTGATATCTACAATTTGTTTGGAGCGATGGCAGAGTGGTCGAACGCGGCGGTCTTGAAAACCGTTGTACTCTTACGGGTACCGGGGGTTCAAATCCCTCTCGCTCCGTCCTTATTGATAGCCTCAGGGCTTCGCAAGGAACTTTGGAGGCGTGGTAGAGCGGTAATACAACGGTTTGCTAAACCGTCGGTGCGGAAACGCCCGGGCAGGTTCAACCCCTGTCGCCTCCGCTATTTTTTTTCTGAGACTGTAGCTCAGCTGGATTAGAGCATCACCCTGCGGAGGTGAGGGTCGCACGTTCGAATCGTGTCAGTCTCGCATAAATAATTACAGGTTTTTGGATTATATTTGGTTTTCGGGAGCTTGGTAAGCAGGTTTTTCAGTTTGATGACTGGATTTTTCAGATTGGAAAATGTTTCCCTTATTTTGTTTCCGTAAAACAAAGCTTCAAAAGTCAAGCCGAGTTGATTCAGCAAGAGACGCTTGATTGTGGGGTGCAGATTCAAAAAGTCCTGTATTTTTTTTGTATTTTTAATTTTGGAAAGATGTCCGAGTGGTTTAAGGTACACGCTTGGAAGGCGTGCATAGGCGAAAGTCTATCGGGGGTTCGAATCCCCCTCTTTCCGCTACAGGGTCCAGATGCTTTGCACATCACAGCTGGAAAACCCCGCCAGATCCGGAAGGAAGCAACGGTATTCAGATTGTGGTGGTGCCGAAGATTATCTGGGCTCTCTTTTTTTTCTATCCATTCAATCTTCTATCTATTTCCTATCCATTCCAGTCAATCAATACGTTTTGAACCGCCCAGAAGCTCCCTTGCTGCAATCATGGCTTCGCTTTTTGACGTGACTCCGAGTTTTTTGTAGTTCTGCTTTATGTGGTAGCGCACGTTTTCAAATCCCATGCCTGTTTTTTCAGCAATCTTTGACGCAGAAAGACCCTGCATCTGTAAAAGAAGGATAGTACGTGCATTGTCAGAAAAATCCTTGTGGCGCGTAGGCGTGTGTGCGCAGTATGACGGATATTGCTGGCTCATGCGTTCGGTCAGGCGGAGTGCGTGCAAAAACCATCTGCGGCTTTGGCTTGGCTGAGGGGCACTGTATGGTTTTTCAGGATTTTCTTTTTTTGCCTTGTCCCTGAGTTCTTTTTCTTCCTTTATATGATCTTCCTGAAGTGCATAAAGCAAAGGCAGTACGGCAGCTCCCTCATCGCTTATAATCCTCACGAAATTGAATTTGCGGGTCTGTTCAAGAGCATCTTCAATTTCATTGCGCCATTTGTCATCCTGCATCCTGAAAAGGACGATTGCCGAAAGAACCTTGCACTCCATTGATATGTATGTACGGGTATAAACCTTTGAAAACCATTTCATCTTTTCAATCAGCGCAAAAGCTTCCGTCAGATTTCCGAACGTAATATAGCACCTGATTTTTGTCAGATACTGGAACCTCAGCATGGCGAAGATTTCTTTGTTTTCATTCGGTGCCTGCTTTTCCATCCAGAGCTGTGCGCTTGCAAGATCACCCTTGTACAAATCCATGCGGCAGTGCAGTGCCTGGAGATTCGGAAGCAGCTTGTATACTTTTCTTTCCTTGCATTTACGTTCAAATGCCTTGTACTGCAATTGGGCGATTTCAATCTGTCCGGTGGAAATATAAAATCTGATCAAAAGACCTGCGGCAACGAATTCCATTTCCATGTTGTTGTCCAGTTCTGCCTCAAGCTGTCCGCGGCTCATGAACGAAAGTATTTCAGTATTGTCACCGGCTTTTTCATACTGGCTTTCTGCAAGGGCAAGGTTTATAAGGCTTTTTCCGTCTTTTCCGAGTATCAGGCGGATTATTTTCGCATATTTGTGTGCAATCTCGCGGTCTTTGAGCGACCATGTGCAGAAATCGTTTCCTCCGTTCATTATTGAAGGAAGATTGCTCGTGATGCAGAATTCCGGCAATGAAAGTCCGTTGCTTGCTATGAGGGACGCTATGTTTTTCATCGTAGTGAGTATGTTGTCGCTGTGATGATGGGGCAATGCTATCTCAAGGTATGCGAGCTGCCTTTTTGCCTCGTTTTTTTCTTTGCCTGCGGAAGATTTTACCCTTTCCTTGATTTTTTCGAGCCACATGTCACTTTCTTCTATTTTAAACATCATGGAACAGATCATGCTCATGCCGCTCATCAGGATTACGTTGCTTTCAATTTCTTTTTCATCCATCTGGAAATAATAAGGTGAAAGCGTAAGATAATGACCGTTGCTCGGATTCTGCGTTGAGTTTTTCAAAAGCACTTCTTTTATTCCGTTGCGGTAATCTGCCTTTTCGTACATGACGCATGCTTTTTCCGGCTCATCATGATTGTAGAACCATTTTCCGGCTTCTATGCGCAATGTCCTGACTTTTTCGCTTCCAAAAGATTGTTCTGCAAGCTCTTGAAATCCGGCAAGAGGGATTGGGCGGAATGTATAGAAATCATCATTTTTTATCAAAAAGCTTCCTATATTGTTTGCCCTCGATATGATTTGGGAGGCGAATTCAGTTTTTGTAATTTCCTGTGCAAGCTCTACGGTAAAAGATTCTGTGACGCTCAGCTGCACGAAAAAATTCAGGAAATCAGCAGGCCATTTATAAACGACGCTGTACCTCATGTATCTTGCAAAAATCTCCTTGAGCTGCGGAATAAGCTCTGTCGTTCCCGGATTTTCTTTCAGGCATTTTGCGGAGACTTTAAGTGCATAGGGATTTCCAAGTATAAAATCCTGAAGCTCCTGGATGTTTTCTTCCGAATAACTTATACCAAGGGAAGAAAAATATTCTGAAATCTGCTCGACTGTAATGCCAAGCTCATTTTCCGTTATGAAAACCATGTCATGCGTGGTCAAAAAAGGAAGCAGCCAGTCAAGTGCAAGCGAGCGCGAGATAAAAATAGGCTGTACGTCGGGTCTTGAAGCTATGTTCAGGATTTTTGCACGTTTTTCATCGTCATTGCAGAACTGAAGGTCATCGAACACGACCGGGAGAGGGGTTTTGCGCACGGGATTTATGTTCTTTGAAAAATTCTCAATGTTTTCGGTTCCGTCTTCAAATGCGTAGTAAATGAAACGCTTTCCGGCGAAAAATTGTTTCACAAGCTCGGTTTTTCCGTAGCTCGACATTCCGCTGATATACATGGGACTGAAATCATGGCGGGCAAGGGCAATTTTTTCCCATGCCTTTTCCGGTGTGATATACGGATTTGCACTCGGCACAGGCGGATTTATTGTTTCTGACCCATTTTTTTCTGACATAAGCCCTCTTTTTTAAAGTAATTCAATATTTACCGATTATGTTTAACTATATGGTACTGACAGTTGTTTGTCAAAATGAAAAACGGCCAAAATTTGGTAAAATTCACAAAAAATTTGATGAATTTCTTTAAAAACTCCCCAATCAGGTAGTATACAAAGGGGTTGATGTGTTCGATAATGGGGATAAGCCGGGTTTGCATATAAAACCGTTGCCCGGCTTGATGCGTGCTGTTAAAAAAGTGGGGAAAAAAATGGAAAGAACGCATGGTTTTCGTAAGAAAATTTGCGGTTTTATGTTGATGGGTCTCTTTTTTATCGTTCCAGTGTCTGCGTATGAAATTTCTTTCAAGGTTACGCCTGGAGCGATGCTGCCTTTTTTGTCAGCCGATAAATATTATGCTCCTGTCGGATTCAACGGATTTTTTGAAACTGGTATCAACGTTACCAACTTCATGAACGTGGGATTGAGCTTGGGTGGGTTCGTCATGCCGAAGAATCAGTTTGAGGAGCTTGAAGAGGGAACCAGCAAAGTTCTGCTTTTTTTCCCACTTGGCGTGCGCATGGAATTTTTTGCCTATCCTTGGTCAAGGGTGGAGCTTTCAGGCGGCTTGGGATTCGGGATTGCCATGGGCATAAACAGCGTGAGCAGGGATGACATCAGGACGATGTATGCTCCGTGGTATAAGGCATATGGTGACGTAATGTTCAGAGTCAATCCGAATCTTTCGTTGGGTCTCAATGTCACTTGGTTCAATTATCAGTCGCATTCCTGGTTCGGGGAGCCTGGTATGGCCGGATTGAGCGTGGGCATTTCCGTAAAATTCAAGCTTGAAACCGAAAAGCTGATTCACCGTGTGAAAATAACGTCCGAGCAGGATGACAGGGTTTTCCCTCTTATTTCTACCATGTACAAGGAAAATCAGATTGGTACGCTTTATATAGAAAACGGCGAGTCTGCTGAAATCCAGAATGTGCGCGTAAGTTTCAGGGCAGACGGATATACTGCATCTGATCTTTTGTGCGGCGTAGTGGACAAGATTTTCAAGGGTGAAACAAGGGATGTTCCTCTGCTTGCCGACTTCAACAACAGAATCATGCAGTTCAGCGAGGCAGGCGACATTCCGGGTGAAGTTATAATCGAATATGAGCTTCTCGGTAAAAAGCTGAAGACCATAGAGCCTGTGATCGTGTCGGTATATAACCGCAATCAGGTGCGCTGGATGGATCCGCAGATTTTGTCTGCATACATTTCATCCACATCGGAAGATGTCATAAAGCTTTCAAAAACCATCGTCGGTGTTGCAAGAAACCAGCTCCGTTCAGGATTGAACAGAAACCTTCAGTTTGCAATGTATCTTTTTGAAGGAATCAGGTTGAGCGGAATCGAATGCAAGGCGGACAACGCAACTCCGTATGAAGAATATCACATGGACGACGAGCTTTTGGATTATATCCAGTATCCGGCGCAGACCATGCTTTATAAATCCGGCGACGTGGATGATCTGGGAATCCTTTTCATGGCCTTGCTTGAGGCGGCAGGTATCGAGGCTGGCTATATTCCGCTTTCAAATGATTTTATTGTTTTGATTGATATGAACCAGGCTGAATCAAAAATCGGTGCGATGATGGACGGCACTGACAGAGCCATTATAATAGATGAAAAGGTATGGATTCCTGTTTCCATGTCAACTCTAAAAGAAGGCTTCGTCAACAGCTGGTACAACGCAATCAACGAGCTGATGGAAGGTGCAGAAAACGACGAGGATGAATCGTTCTATATGGTAAAAGACGGATGGTCGATTTATCCTCCTGCAAGCTTCACTGGTTCTGGTTCATTTGAATCTCCTTTGGAAGCAAATCTTATCGCTGCCGTAGAAATCGATATGTCACGCTACATCACCACTGAATATGGTCCGCAGATTGCAGCGGTGCAGTATCAGATGAAAGAACAGGGAATCAGCGTGGAGCTGCTCAACAAACTGGGACTCCTTTACGTAAGGGCAGGAATTTATTCAAGCGCGATCCCTGTGTATGAAAGGGCGGCCGCAATGGGTTCTGTAGCTGCAATGAACAACCTTGGCAACATAGCGGTGCTTCAGAACAGGTATGTTGATGCAAAAGACTGGTATGAACGTGCTCTTGCAATAGAACCTTCCAATGCAACGGCGTTGAAAGGCTTGAACCGTGTCTTGGGAAAACTGGAGGATTAGCGGTGAAAAGGTCGTCAAAAAAATCCAGGAACCTTAAAAAGAAGTCTCAGAAAAAGTGCCTCCTTGCTACCGGTATGATGGTATGTCTCGGTACATTCCCGGTTTGGAGCAATGATGATGTGCTTTTGACTCTTATCCCGAACGCAGGAAAAGCTTTTGGTTCAGCCGCAGGCATTGATTATGATTATGGTCTTGGTGCAAAGCTCACTTACCGCAAGGGTGACAGCCTGGACTTTTTCCTTCAGGGTGATTATAAGAGGCTTGCAATCGACAAGCTTTCTCCAGTTGATCTGATGAGCATTTCTGCCGGTGCAGGCTATCATTTCAAGCTTAACGACCGACTTGGCCTTAATCTGAGCGCACAGGCCGGTGCATACATGGCAAGCAAATCCGACGGAATGGTTACTGGACCTACAGCCGGATTGAGCGTGTCTTTCACCTACAGATTGAATCCGGTTGTTTCTATTGAAGCAGGAGCAAACGTTTCTCATTATGCCGCAAGTCCTCAGCCGCTTTTGACCGATGCCGGTGGATCTGCTGCTTTGACTGTAAATCTTACCGAAGCCTTCACTGATACTACAAAGGTCAAAATGGAGACGAACGAGCTTCTGCCTGTTTTCCCTGTTTTGTATTCTTGGTACAAGAACAATGCCTTTGCCACCGTAGGAATCACGAATCAGGAAGATGCCGCGATTGAAGACGTGACGGTAAGCTTTTATCAGAGCCAGTTCATGAACCAGCCGAACGTCTGTGCAAAAGTAGATAAGCTTGGTTCGGGCGAAACGGTCAATGCAGAGCTGACTGCGTTCTTTAACGAGCGCATGCTTGATTTGACAGAAAAGACTGATACAGAAGCGACGGTTATAATAGAATATTCTTATCTCGGAAAAAAGAAGAAAAAAGAAATCGGTATGATCGTTCCAGTCTACGGCCGCAACTCAATGAGCTGGGACGATGACAGGCGTGCGGCGGTTTTTGTTTCTTCAAAAGATCCTGCGGCACTTTGGTTTGCAAAATACATAAGCTCTATTGTCCGCGACAATGCCCGTCCTGCAACCAGGATTTCACAGAACATCCAGTACGCCATGGGAATTTTTGAGACGCTCGATCAGTTCGGTCTTAATTATGTAATCGACCCGTCATCTGCATATTCTGATAATGTCGGCGGTTCTTCCATAGACTTCCTTCAGTTCCCGTTCCAGACGCTTACATACCGCGGCGGTGACTGTGACGATATTTCAATCCTTGTCTGCTCGCTTTTTGAGGCAGTCGGAATCAAAACCGGATTCATAACCATTCCGGGGCATATTTTCATGGCATTTGATTCAGGACTCACGATGAAAGAAGCCGGACAATCCATGATGAACACCTCAAATCTTTTTGACCTGAAAGGTGACGGTGAAGCATGGATTCCGCTTGAAATCACGCTGACAGATGAAGGATTCAGCCGGGCATGGAAAGTGGGTGCAAGGGAATGGACTACCACTGCGCCTGAAGACCGTATGTTCTATGCAATGGAAGATTGTTGGAAACTATATGAGCCTGTAAGCGTTCCTGGTGCAACGGCAAACTTTACGCTTCCTGAGCAGAAAATCGTTACAAGGCTTTTCCAGCACAGCATGGACAACTGGATTGCAAAGGAAATTTCTCCTGTAATTTCTCAATACAACATGCTTCTTGCCCGCAATGAGTCTGATCAGCTTAGAAATGAGCTTGGAATCCTTTACGGTGAGTACGGACTTTTTGTCGAAGCCGATGATCAGTTCAAAAGAGCACGCCGCAACGGATATCTTCCGTCTTTGCTGAACACCGCCAACGTTTATTTTGCAAGAAAGCAGTTTGCCATTGCGCTTGAATGGTATAAGCAGGTTTTGGAAAAAGATCCTGAAAATGACCTTGCCATGCTTGGTGTAGCACGCTGCAACTATGAGCTTGAGAATTTCGATGAGTGTGACAAGGCCTATAATTATCTGCGCAATAAAAATCCGGAACTTGCAAACGAATACAGATATCTCGGTGCGTTTGAAGAAACAAGGGGAAGAAGCTATTCTCTTGCCGACAGGCTTTCTTTGACCATATGGGACCGCGGTGAATTCGACTCCGGTATAATCAATGACGGAACTTTTGAACAGCAGGCGGAATTGGCCAGCCGTGAAGATGAAAACGGATTCGTTACTTCTGACGGTGCAAATTCATCTGATTTCGTTGACAGCGACACTGCAAATCTTTTTGCACAGCTTACGGACATGACAGATCCTTCTTCCGTGCTTCGTCCTGATGCAATAATAGCTGACACCCAATCTTATGAAAAAGTGCCTGAAGATCCTTATGCCAAGCTTGATGATCCGTCTGTATTGGTTCAGGAACTCCCGGGACTGATTGCACAGCTCAGATTGCCGGAACCAGATTTCGGAAATACAGATCCTGTCATGATAAGCGACTATCAGCTGATTGCAAAGACACAGCCGGCTGATACAAAGACATATACGGATGCGGGTGCAACAGTTGTTGTTGGAGAAAAACCGGTCGAGCGGACTGTATCAACCCAGATTACACAGCAGCAGCCAGCAACAAGTACGCCTGTCATTGCGGAAACAAGCACAAAGGCAGAAAAGAAAGAACTCATTGCGTTTGAAAAAACCGATCCTGAGCCGACACAGATTGCCCAGACTCCTGCTACAACGACACCAACGGTCACAGAAACAAGACCATCTGGACAAACATCGGTCACAACACAGACCCCGGTCACAAACGAACCGGCATATACAACTCAGACCACTGTTACAACCCAGACCCCGGTCACAACTGAGCCGACACAGATTGCTCAGACTCCTGTAACAACGACACCATCGGTCACAACAACCCAGCCTGGATACACAACTCAGACTACTGTTACAACCCAGACCCCGGTCACAAGCGAGCCGACATATATTGCCCAGACTCCTGTAACAACGACACCATCAGTTACAGAAACAAGACCATCTGGACAAACAACCGTCACAACAACACAGCCTGAATACACAACACAGACCCCGGTCACAAGCGAACCGACACAGATTGCCCAGACTCCTGTAACAACGACACCATCGGTCACAACACAGACCCCGGTCACAAATGAAC
>JAFPKH010000186.1:0-2840 GCA_017424825.1 Treponema sp.
AGGAGCAACCTGCATACTAAAGGTGTTTGCAATTCCAAGTGGCATGTACAATGCAACACCAACTCCTGGTGTTACTTTTTTTGCAGGATCCTTGTCCAGATAAGGAACTCCAGCGTTTGAATCAGTCTCATCGCCCCATCCGAAGATAACTCCAGCGGCCAGACCCATTGTTGGATCAGCTGTGTCAATCTTTGACATTGCGAATCCGACACCTTCAATGAGCTTGAACTTTTCACCAAGAGCAAGTGTGTACTTCTCGCTTGCAGCAACTCCAAGAGCTTTTGCATTAAACTGATAGTCGGCTCCTGCCTTGATTTCCAGTCCCGGAACAAACTTCAGTGTAGCTTCAGCAGCAGCACCATAGTCGTTGGTGTAGTAGTTGGTTCCAGCATTGAGCGAGCGGAAGTCAGCTTCGATTCCGAACAGGTCGCTTGAATATCCAAGAACAACACCCTGAGTATGATCAGTACCCGCAACTTTAGGACTACCCATTGTAGAAGATGTTACAGCGTTTGGAATTTTGAAATCACCAACCTGTGTGTCGCCCTTTCTAATTCCAAGGTAGACAGGTCCAAAGTGGAGTTTAGCATTCTCTACAGAAGCGCCTCCTTCCTTAATTGCACCATTCTCAGCATACAGAGACTTGCCCTTTATCTCAAGCTCTGCCCAGATTCCTTCGCCCTCGGTCTTCTTTGTTCCCTCGTTGGTGAAGTTTACCTTGAGCTTTGCGCTTTCGTCATTCTTGAAGCCAGTCTTTTGAGTGTCAAGATCTACGCCCCAAGTAACTGATGCGTTTCCAGAAAACTCTGCAATTTTCAGATCCGCCTCAGGTTCAGCCGCAAATGAAAGTGCAGCCGCCGCGGCTGCCATTGCTGTTATAGCAATAATCTTTTTCATAAGAATTCCTCCTATTTTTCTTAAATGCTTTTTCTAAGCACTTTATAATCTAACAATAGCACATTTTCTTTGTGCCGTCAAACATTTTTTTAATATTTTGTTATGTTTAATGAAAATTTGTAACCGAAAAATTGTTTACTGCCCCTCCTTTGGCATTGTTTTACTTTCAGCAAAATTCCACTAAACCACGTGTTTTTAAATTCGACATGTTTTGAGAAAAAATCAAGCATTATCTACTGGGGATCTCTAAAAACTATCTACTTGCCAATGTCGGTTTCTCTTCCGCAAGTCTCCGAATCTCTTCGACACTTAGCCCTGTTACTTTTGAAATCTGCTCCACCGGGCAAACATTCATTAAAAACATTTTCCGCGCCGTTTCATTTATTCCTTGGCTCGTGCCTAGTTTGATGCCTTCTTCGACCCCCGCGTTGCGCCATTGCTCAAAAAGGCCTGCCATCGTCACTCCTCCAGCGTCTCTTTCTTTTCGCCTAGTCTCCATATCAAACTCCTGTTGGACATTTTCGTAAAGCCTGCTTCCTGTCAAAGCCGACATCATCCCCATGACCTCATCCACGTGCCTAATTGTGTCACGACTTGGAATGTAGTTTTTGTTCATCCTTAGCTGCACAAAGTAGTCCGCCACTATTTTGAAATCACTCTTGAATCGGCGGACCTCATCCGGGGTTAGCCATGCAATCTCAAACACGTTGATTCTATAGTTACTTATATAATCCTTCAGTTCGGGCGGAATTTCAAGACACGAATACAAATTTCTGTTTCTCCATTTACTCATTCCAAAATACAGAACCAGCGTAACCACCGGGCTTAGCTTTCCACTTGCTAACACATTTTTCTTCCCAATCTGATCGCGGTAACTTGCTCCATCGTAGCTGATAATTCGTGCTGGCATGAGACGGTCTTTTTTTGTTTGGTTCTCGAATCCATAGAGACACAAACGTATTTTTCCTTTCATCCAGAATTTCGCTACGTCACGTCTTTGCTCCCGGATTTTTCCTTCCGCCTTGTATTGGCTTGCCGAGTCCGCATCAACAAGGTCGGTCTCCTTCACAATCTCCTGTCCACCGAACAGGAGTCCATTCACTATGTCAGCAAACACATCGTTGTAGGACTCCAGGGTTTTCTCGGCCAAATCTTTTTTCATATTGCCTCCCATATACTATAATGTTCCCTGGAAATCACCGATGTAAAAAAAATGTCAAATTTTATAGAAAAATTTTGCATTTTTTTTACATTTCTAAATTCTATGGCATATATATAGAGCATGGACACAAAAGAAAAACTGACACCGGAAGAAAAATGGGAGCTCAACTGGAGGATGTCCTTTTTGAACTGGAAAGCAGAGCCAAAACCTGCACAGATTCATAAAAAAAACCGCACCTTTTTATAAAAGATGCGGTCATTGTTCAGCAAAATGTTTCCTTAGAATGAGAGCGGAATCTTGTAGGCAACATCAACAGCCAAAGCTCCACGATAAAGCTTATAAACAGTTGTATCGGTATTCCTACTTTTTACATCAATTGGCATGAAATCATGCATATAGCGTCCACCAATAACGAGCCTTCCCAGACCAATGCGCTGCTCATACCCTACACCAACCACGGCACCAATAGAACCCCATGAGTGATTACCCTCAAACTTATCCGAACTGGTGGAGACTGTAGCAGAAACAGGTCCCAAAGGAATAGAAACATAAGGACCTATCGAAAAATTCCACTTATTAATTTTTGCTGTAAGCAGAAGTGGAATATCTAATGACAGGTATGTGAAAGTCGTATCATTCTTGACATTATTTTCATAATGATATCCTACATTGTTTACATAGAAATCAACACCTGGCTGAAAACCAAAGTAGTCACCAAACGGAATATTGATTGCAACTCCTGCTCCAAAATCTAGGTTTGAACCAAAATTCCATGAATAAG
>JAFPKH010000187.1:0-6427 GCA_017424825.1 Treponema sp.
GATGAACAGAAAACTGCGTTAGCGGGAGTTCAGGGGGCAATCAACGCAATATACGGCGCCTTTCCCAGCTCTGGGCAGGTAAATCCTGCCCTTGCAGGATTAAAGGGAGCTGCTGGTGGCGTTGTTGCATCGGTGATTGAGCCTGTCGAAATCACCGAAGGTACAAACTCTCTACAGGTGGTTTCGAGAGCCTCAACCACCGCAAGTGCTGGCTCAACCACCGAAAATTCTGCAGAGCCTCAGCCCGGCACCCTTCAGCATGCCGTAATCCACGGACTAAAAGATGATGCCGCAAAATACACGGAACAGTTCCTTTCCGGCGGAATGCAGGCAGTAGAGATTATTGACAAGCATCTGATTCCAGGGCTTGATTATGTGGGCAAGCGTTTTGAGCAGAAAAAAATGTATCTTCCGCAGCTTTTGATGGCCGCCGATGCCGCAAAAAGCGCCTTTGCCGTAATTAAGGACTATCTTGAAAAGACCGGTCAGAAGGGAGAACCAAAAGGAACTTGCATTGTGGCAACTGTTCACGGAGATATTCACGATATCGGTAAGAACATCGTAAAAGTTCTCCTGGAAAACTACGACTTTAATGTAATCGATTTGGGAAAAGATGTTCCGCCGGAAGTTGTCGTTGAAGCCTGCAAAAAAGACCATGTTGAACTGGTGGGCTTAAGCGCTCTTATGACCACCACCGTTCCGGCTATGAAAGCCACAATTGAGCTTTTGCGAAAGGAATGTCCATGGGCAAAAGCCTGCGTAGGCGGAGCAGTAATGACTCAGGAATATGCCGACAGTATCGGTGCAGATTTCTACGGAAAAGACGCCATGGATACAGTTAAATATGCACAAAAATTGTTTGGTGTAGTAAAATAGAAGAAATGTCTTAAATGAGGGTGAAAAATGTTAAATAAGCTTGTTGAATTAATTCGTTCGTTGAATGCAAATGCCAAGCCGAGTCAGATTGCTTCTTCTTTTTGTATCGGGCTTTTGCTTGGATTTATGCCAAAAGACAATCTGCTCTGGTTTCTGCTGGTTGTTTTCTTTGCATTTGTAAGAATAACTGCAAAGTTTCCATCTGTGTCTGCTCCCAGAGTCCAGTTAGCATTCCACTTTGCATCATTCCATGTTCCCTCAATCTGAGCACCAGCTGCAAATGTTGAGGCAACTGCAATAAAAGCAACTGCTACAAATGCTAAAATCTTTTTCATAAAATCACCTCTCTTAAAAAAGATAGTTTTATTATATATCCAAATAAACTTTTTGCAAGGAAAATTTTAAAAAAAATCAAATTTTCTCCGATAAATAATGGCACGGCAAATCCGGCAACCGACACACACCATATATAGCGTCAAAATCTAAGAACAATCGTAAAATAACGCTATGTAATTTTCGATGCTGCCATGAAATTTTTGATGGAAAAATGCAAAATCACCAATCCCGGTGCATGGATTGCGGTTCCTAAGGTTCTTTAAGCCTTTCCGGGCATACTGCGCTGACCAGTGCGCGGGCAAGAATCTTCGCCGGATCCACAAGCGTTATGGGAAGATTGAAACGGCCCATTGCAAGCGGAATCTCGGTGCATCCCATGATGAAAGTGTCATAGCCGCGTCCGATCATCTTTTTAGTAACCGACATGAGGTTTTCAAGTGCCTGCTCCTTCACAGGGTTGGAGAATGCCTTTATCCCGAAATCACGGTTGTAGATGGATTCCCAGATCAGCTCCTTGTCGTCATCGTCCGGCTCTATTATCCTGTAGTCGCTGTCATTTTCAAAGAGATTCCTGTATACCCCTGACCAGTACGTTCCTTTCGTGGCGTAGAGCACTATATCCCGGCTACTGCAGTTTCCCCTTACCCACTTGTAGGTTTCCTCCACGATGTTGAAAAGCTTCACGTCAATTCCGTTTATCTCTATGAACCTGCGCACCTGGTTCATTATGATCGGGGCATGTGCCGTGTTGCATGGGATCGCTATGTGGGTGGCTCCCGCATCGGAAAGTTTCTGTATAACATACTCGATTCCGGTACAGGGGTTGTCGGTTTCCGGGTGCATTATATAAAACGACCTGTCGGTGATCAGGGAAGGCGCGGAAATCATCATTACGTCGGGATAATCCTGATCGCTCTGTGCATCCACGCTGTCAAACACCTTTTTTTCCAGATCCAGTCCGGCATAGGGACCAAGACCGCCTACTATGCCTATCGCAATCCTATTTTTTGTCGAATGCATAGATACCGTTCCATTTTTCGGGAGGATTCGCCTTGAACTTCTCCGCACGCTCTTTTATCACTTTGGCCGCGCTGTCATCTATGCGGGTTATGACGGCATCCATGTACTGAATGCACTTGTCCCACTCCCCGTCGAAGTAATACTTAAGCCCCATCTCATAGACCTGATATGCCTTAAGAACGGCACGGTCGATCTTGTCCTTTTCCGCAAGAAGCTCGTAGATGTATATCGGCAGTATCTTTCCTTTCACGGTTATCTTGTCAAGCATGCGGAATTCGAATTCATCCTTCACAAGCTCATGCGTGGCACCGCTCGCGATGATTTCGGTTCCGTAGAATTTGTTGAGTCCTTCAAGGCGGCTGGCAAGGTTCACGCTATCTCCGAGGACCGTATAGTTGATCCTTTCATCGGATCCCATGTTTCCTACGACGACCTCACCTGTGTGTATTCCGAATCTTGTGCGGAACCTGGGCTTACCCTCCTTCGTCCAAACGTTCGAAAGATTGAATCCCTGAATCTGGCAGGTCAAGGCAGAAAGACATGCAAGGCGTGCGTGGGTCTTCACCTCAATCTCCACAGGAGCGCCCCAGAATGCCATGATGGAATCGCCTATGTACTTGTCTATTGTTCCCTTGTTGTCGGTGATCGTGTGTGCAAGCAGGGAGAAATAATCATAGAGCCGTCCGATAAGCTCCTCAGGCTTGGTCATTTCCGCAATGCCGGTGAAATTCTCTATGTCCGAGAACATCAGCGTGAGCACCTGTTTTTTGCCGCCTATCTCCGCATTCTGATTGTCCCTTATGAGCATGGAAACAAGATCGGAAGGAACGTATTTCTTGAAGTTTATCAGCCCCTGCTTCATGCCCTGGAACGAATAGACCATAGTATCTATTTCCTTGATTCCGGAATCTATGTCCACGTCCGTATCATCTATCGAAAGCTTCCTGATGTTGTTCATCTCGGTTGAAAGGACTTTCATCGGCTTTGAAATCAGGGATGAAATCAGTATGGAGATCATTATCGCGATTATTATTACGATCACTGATATTATCATCACGGTCCTGTTGTTCTTGTAGACCGTACCCATTATGTCCTCGTCAGGAATGATCATACCCACGTTGAGCGAAAGATCCTTGTCAATGCTCATTGTGTCAACTTTGCAGAAGTATTTCTTTCCGCCGGTTTCAAAAACATTGATTCCGTCGGAGTTCTCCTTGCCCTGGGTGAAATTGAACGCTTCCGCTATTATAGGATCTGATCCGTCGTTGACAGTTTTCATGCTGTAAGTGCTGCTTCCGTCCGCCTCTGGATACACGTTGAGCAGAGTGTCGATAGGATCCCCGTTTTTCATGGGCTTCGCTATTATCTGGTTGTCCTGATCGTAGATGAAAAGACGGGAGTTCGCCGGAGTGGATATGTTTCCAAGATAGAGCGAAAGATCCCGTATCTCAATGTCTATGCAAGCAACGCCGAGCAGATTTCCGTCGTCATCATAAATCGGGGAGGCACATGAGAATCCCGGCATGTTTCCCGTGGCGAAAATGTAGACGTTCGTCCAGACAGTCTGCTTTTGTGAGACTGCTTTCTTGTACCAGCCCCTTGACCTTGGATCGTATCCGGTTGCGGCGCTTTCCGTAGTGTTTGGGAAGGTTGCGTTGTATATCCTGTTTTCATGAACGTACTTGGTGTAGACAGTATCGTCGGTACGGGTTATGTAGCGTCTTGTGAGGGAGCCGTCGGGCATCCTTCGTCCCATTATGAGGTTTCCCTTGGTGTCACCGAAGTAGACCATGGCGAATTCCTTGTGTGTGTCCAGGATTTCCATGAAATAATCCAGCGCGGCCTCATTGTCATTCTGGAAATGGTAGATGTCCTCATTCCAATAGTGGAATACAATGCCGTGTATTTCCTGAGACGCAGGGTTATAGTATGCCTCTAGCTTTGTGTCAACTGACTGGAGGATTTCAGTGACAAGGTTTGTGGAAACGGAATATACGGAATCCTGGGTTCCATGTGAGTTTATGAATATGATTATCGAAGCGGTGATTACAAGGAGCATGGTGTTCACGAGGATGAGAGCATCCCTGATCCTTACCTTTACGCCGTCCTTGTGCTTTCTGACCATGCCGTGGTGCACGGAAGATGTCTTTTTCGGAGAAGAAACCGCCGCAAGAACAGAAGATTTTTTCTCATGCACAGGTTCCTTGATTACCGGAGCTGCCTTTTCTTCAATTTCTTCATCATAATCTTCCGGTTCCGTAACAGAAACTTCTTCGGCTTCAATCTCCTCTGCATCATCCGCAAGTGAACCGGCCTCAGGAAGGACACCGGCATTTTTCTTCTTTTTCTTGGATGCCACAAGTGCGGTTGTCGCAATGTTCACGTAGACGATCAGAAGGGTTCTCATCGGGTCGATCAGCGAATCAATGGCCATGAAAACCACGAGTATGGATTCCACCGGAAGACCGATCGGATCAAGTATCAGCGAAATCATCGGGAGCGTAAGAAGGCCTGATGCACCGGCAGTCGCAGTACCGGCAAGCAATGAACCTACTATGATAAGAGCCACGGTAGGAACTGTGAGCGTAGCGTTGTAAATCTGCGCGATAAAGCATGATGCAAATGCAAAGTACATTATGTTTCCGAACCTGAGCACCGTAAGACCAAGCGGGAAAACAAGGTCAACCGTGTTGTGGTCATATTTCAGGCTCTTCAATGCGGATATCGATGAAGGCAGGGCCGCAAAGCTGTTCCTTGTCGCAAAACAGATTATAATCGGGCTTACGACTTTCTTAAGCACTTTGAGCGGATTCTTTATCCCCGACTTGAGCCAGATTATCACCGTGCATATAAGGATTGCACCAAGTCCGGCAATATAGAAGATTACTATAAATTTGACCATCGCAAGCAGTATCTCTATACCGACCTGCGCAATCTGCTTTCCCATGAGGAACACAAGACCCACCGGAAGTCCGTACATGGTCCAGTTGATAAGCTTCTGGAAAGATTCTTTCAGCGACGTGACTCCGTTTATAAGCCTTGTCGAAGAGTCCTCACGCAAGAATCCTATCGCTATGCCGAAGATTATGCTGAAAAAAACAAGCTGGAGTATCGAACCGGAGCTGAATGCATTGAAGATGTTGGAAGGAATTATGTTAAGGAAGAAATCGGAGATGGAAGATTTTTTCTCCTGAACGTCACCGGCAGAATCATACAGAGCCATTTCATCCTGCGAAGTGTCCGAAGATTTTTTGATTATGTTGTCAAGCACTTCGGTCGTCTGCTCACCCAGGTTTTCTCCGGGATGCCCGACAATTCCGACGAAAGTGCCGAAGATTGACGTGGCCAAAAGCATTATCAGGAATGCGAAGATTATTTTAAGTATGTGCCTTCTTGCATTTCTGTCCTTCATGAGCTGGGCAAGGCTTGCAACTATGGAAGTCACCAGAATCGGGATTACCGTCATCTGGAAAAGGTTTAGGTATGCATCGCCTATCACGCCGAGAGAAAGCGCCATCTGCTTTTCATAGATTCCGAACAAGATTCCCAGGGCTACGGCAACGAAAATGGTTATGGGGTTTTTCAATATTTTTCCTATCATCGTAAGTTCCCCCTAGCGTGAATATGTCGTAAGAAGCTCGTCCGCCGTCATTTTTTTCTGGTTTTCAAGAAAAAAATTGACCCAGTAGAGAAGCTGCGAATTATCGCTTTTGACAGCAACGGCAATAGGATCCGTCAAGTCGGTGAAATAGACGGGCTTGAATGCGATGGCACTCTGCGGAATTGAGGCAAGGACTTTTTTTATCTCCAGCTCGTCACGGTAAACGGAAAGCACGTCACCGTTGACAAGAGCCTGAACCGCATCATCCCAGGTCTGGTATTCCTTTATGACTGCATGGGGAAAATTTGTCTTTGCATAATTGGCATAGGAAGAGTTTGCGATAACGCCTATGGTTCCCTTGTAGTTTCTTATATAATTGTTCACCTGCCCTTCACTCGTCACCTTTGCAAGCTGAAGACGGTTGAACAGAAGCCCCTGTCTGAAAGTCATGTAAGGTACGGAGAATTTTACTGTCTTTGCCCTTGAAAGAGTCTTGCTGAGCTTTGAAACCGCAAGATCAACTTTTCCTGATGCCACCAGAGTGACAAGGTCGTTGAATGACGGTGCCTCACGGCTTATGACAAGCTTTACACC
>JAFPKH010000020.1:0-4969 GCA_017424825.1 Treponema sp.
ATGTTGATAGAGAGATTGACGACGTACCTGTTTATCCGAACAACTATGAGAAAAGCCGCGTGAGGGCATTCCTTAACGGACTTTCGTACCAAGTCAAGGAGACAGGGGGAAGCGAGCAGACTTCTAATGCTGAATTCTTAAGCAAAGGCTTCCTGTATACGGCGTTTACAAATATAGCGCAAGGTAAAATTTCTTCCACAACTGTTGACAACAGTGCAACAAGTACAAACGCAGTTGGCAAGACATGGGGGGATGGAACGAATACCTACGCATGTAGCAATACGGAAGACGATAAAATATTCCTTCTTAGTGAACAGGAGGCTACGACAACTGGTTACGGATTTGGTGCATACAATGCCCCTGATTCCACAAGAAAACTCATGACCACAGATTTTGCAAAGGCAAACGGAGCATATCAGTATAATGCTTCGGGCAATATCGGTAGATGGTGGCTTCGTTCTCCATATTATAGTAACGCTTCAGATGTGCGTTATGTTCAGTATTCTGGAGAGTCATTCATGGACGAATCTGTGAGTACTAGTTCCACAGGTGTCGTTCCTGCACTGTATGTTAATTTAAACTAACGCAGCTGAAAAATAAATGAGAATAAATTTGTAAAATCGGCGCGCTTGGTGTATAATCTTTGATTATGGCAGAACAAACAATTGAAAATGCAAGCCCGGTTGGCCAGCAGATTAACAATATCGGCGGTTCCAAACCTGTATCTTATTTGGTTTTCAACAAGCAGAAAATCAGCCTTGTTGCAAAAATCACCATTGGACGTGAATCCGACAATACGGTCGTGGTAGACAACAAGCTTGCCAGCCGCCACCATTGCGTGATTCAGAAAATCAAGGATGCATATTTCATCAAGGATGAGGAAAGCACCAACGGAACGTTCCTGAACGATGCCCGCATTCCTTCGGACAAGTGGGTGAAGCTGAATCCCGGTGACAAAGTGACCGTCGGAAACAGCAGCATGGTCATTTCCTGATGCCGGATGAAGCCGTCTTTTGATGTATTCAGAATCAGAGCTTGAAAATTTCCGGCATAGGCTTGTTTCCATAAGGAACAT
This sequence comes from Treponema sp., assembly GCA_017424825.1. Classification (GTDB taxonomy): domain Bacteria; phylum Spirochaetota; class Spirochaetia; order Treponematales; family Treponemataceae; genus Treponema_D. Next base: position 1,076 of record JAFPKH010000020.1, read on the forward strand.
GGAAAAGCTTCCGTCGGAAAAAGCTGTGTTCGGGCAGCTTGAGTCAGTCATAAAAATCCTCAAAGACGAAAGCAAAAAATACAGACCGCGTGGAAAAGACAAGCTTCCGGGCGGACTGCTTGATTTTTGCGGGCAGAAAAAAGATGTCGTCGTCGTACCGGATCTGCATGCCCGGCCGGATTTTCTCATAAAATTAATCGACTCGAAGATTAACGGCACGGATGTATTGACCGCAATGAATTCCGGGAGCCTTATAGTCGTGTGCGTGGGTGACGGCGTTCATACCGAGACTATGGGACCTTGCTACGACCGCTGGATTCTGTCATATAAAAAGTGGTGCGACGGTAACTGCGTCTGTCCTGAAATGGAAGCTGAGATGCTGGATGCCTTTCAGACCATGGGCGTGGTCATGGAGCTAAAAAAGCTTTTTCCGGAAAGCTTCCACTTTCTTAAGGGAAATCATGAGAACGTACTGAACCAGAATTGCGACGGTGACCATGGATTCAGGAAAATCGCCATGGAAGGCCAGATGGTCAGGGATTTTCTTGAAGAATACTATTCAGAGGCCACGACATACATTATTTCTGAGTTCGAGCATCTTCTTCCGGTGGCGGCGATATTCGACAGGTTCGGAATCACGCACGGGGAACCTTACAGGGCTTTCGGCAAAAAAGAAATAATCGACTATCACAACCATCCTGAGGTGATACTCGGGTTTACATGGACCGACAACGGCGAAGCCAATGAAGGAAGCGTCATCGGGCAGTTCCGTGAACTCAACAGGAAAGGGGATGCGGAAAACTGCTTCTGGCTCGGCGGACACAGGCATGTTCCCGGCAAATATCTGCTCAGGCAGGACGGGGTTTATATACAGTTCCACAATCCTACGGAAATGAACGTCGCATGGATTCACGCTGACGGAACTTTTGATTTGGAAAGGGATATTTTTTCAGTTTAAGCTGTACCATGTAATCGGGAGGAAAATATGGCAGGCGACAAGACAATCGTAAATTCAAGCGAACGTACTACCATTTCAGGCAGTTCTCAGACAAGGCCCAGGGCATCGGTTTCCAATGAGCCTGTTCCAAAGTCGATAGGGAAGTACATCAATATACGCCCTCTCGGTGCCGGTGGTATGGGAGCGGTCTATCTTGGTGAGGATCCTGAGCTTAAAAGAACGGTGGTCATCAAGACCATGCTCAAGTCAGGCGGAAGCAGAAAGCAGCGTTTTATCCGTGAAGCCGGAATATTGAGCGGGCTTACTTCACAGAGGATAGTGCGCTTTTATGAGACCATGAGCACCGCCGACAAGGAATACGTAGTCCTTGAATATGTGGAAGGAATGGATCTTGGAAAAATCCTTGAAAAAGACGGAAAACTCCCGGCCGAACTTTCTTTGTGGCTTCTCAGGGAAATCTGCCGCGGACTAAAGGTTGCCCATCATCAGAAGATAGTCCACAGGGATATAAAGCCTGCAAACATCCTTATTGAAAAGGGTGCAAACGTTAAGATCGCCGACTTCGGTATTTCAGGGGTCGAATCAACGAATGACGGCACTTCCGATGGAGAAAGCCAATCGAATCCAGTGAAATCCAAATTGATTTCCAACGTCAAGGTAGTGAACGACAACATAACGATGGGCGGTGATTCCAATACAAAATCCAGCATGGGAACGCTCAGCTACATGGCTCCTGAACAGATGGAGAACGTGCATGAGGTCGATTCGCGTGCGGACATCTATTCGCTCGGCGTAATGCTCTATGAGATGGTCACCGGATGCAAGCCTTATACAGAAAACTCCCTTTTGAACCAGCACAAGAAAATCCAGGAAGGAAAATACATAAAGCCTACGAAGCTTGTAAAGGGACTTCCGTCCGTGGTCACGAAAATCATCTCAAAGACCATAAGGTTCAACAAATCTGATAGATATTCATCCGTGGACAAAATCATCCACAAGATTGACAGATACCTAAAGTCGTTCAACGAAAGGGACATAAGGCAGGAACTTGCGAATTCCATAGTCAGCTATCCGAAGTCGCAGTACAAGTACAGGGCCGTGGTGTCGAAAAACAGGAGAAGGTACAAGATAGCCGGAATCTCCGCAGCTGTGGTCGTAGGCATAATCGGAATATTCCTGCTTATAAAAGCGGGGTTCAACAGCGGTTTCATACAGAAATACCTGATGTTCAAGACTTATACGCCGGTTACAGTGCAGCTTAAATTCGCGGACAATGACGTTGCAGGCTCCGGTTTTACTCCTGAGGCATATTTTTACCATTACAACACCGATCCTGAAAATTACATGCCGGGCGTGGAAATCTCAAAGACCATAAATCCTCATGCAAGGATCGAAACAATAAAGGACCGCTCGCATCCTGAAGATGAAAGCAAGTATGAGTACGTTCCGGTCATGGGATTCGAAAAGGACGAAAAGGATCCTTCAATCCAAAAAACAAAGCTCCTTTTCCTAAAGCCGGGTGACTACAGGGTTAAGGTCTGCCTGGGTCCGGTCGTTGCATGGCGCACTATCAGGGTGGGGGCGTATACATGGTGGTCAAAGGCATCCAGCGGTCAGGTTGACGTTACTTTTGACAACTTCCTTAACGAAGGCCGAAAAATCACGTTCGCACGTCCGGTCGTCTATGACAGGAAAACAGGAATCGACATTACCGACGACTGTGAATTCGTAATCGACTATACCGGAAAGAACCATGAGAAGACGGAAACCGTCTCAAAGACCAAGGGAAAGGCAAACCTCAAGGCAGATGACGTTGCTTCTCTCATAAAGGATGACTGGGTATGCGACACTTACGGAAAGGAAATGAAGTGCCCTATAGTGCATGTCTACGTGAACTGCAAGGGATATGAATCCGAAAAATTCGGTCTTTCGCTTGACTGGTACCAGGATAAAATCTATATAAACGCATCCCTTGAACAAAAAGCCGGGGAATGACGTGAACGTTGTCGTCCTGACCAAAAATCCTGATTCATGCACCTTTGATTCATATCTGCGGCGGAACGGGTATTTTCCTATAGTCTGCCCGGACATGAATCTTGTGGTTGATTTTCACAGGGAGCGCGGAATCGGGATCCTGCTTTGTGATTTCAGGTTTTTCGGATTTGAATCCAACAATCCCTATGAAAGCATTGCAGAAAGAACCTGCGGTGAAAGAATTCCGTTCGTGTTTTACAACGATCCTTTCCCTGATTTTACTAAGGAATGCTTCATTGAAAAATGGGAGCGCACTTTGTCGGAATATTATGGTTCCGTAAACGACAGTACGCATGAATTCCTTGAATGCCTTTCTTCTGCCGTAATCTGTGCCGCAGTGCAAAAAGACGGCGCTGAGGTGAAAAGCGTGCAGAAAAACGAAAGCCGCATGGACGTTCTCAAAAAACTGAAGGAAATGCTCAGGATGCCGAATTCGAAATTCAGCCTGTTCGAGCTTTTTTTCAGGAATCCGGGTGAATCGATAGACGGTGCGGAGCTTTGCCGTAAAATGTGGAGCCGCGATGATTCCAAGGCAATGGCTAACCTCTATGCCTATATAGCGTATATCAGAAAAAGACTCCTTGAATTTCCTCAGCTTGAAATGGCGATCGTAAAAAGCCAGAAAGGAAAGTATGTTTTTGACGTGAACCAGGACGCGCTCGAAAATTTCAGGGAAAAAATAAATGGAGAAAAATTATGAAGAAAACGTTTGCCGCTGTTTTTTCCGCAGTGCTTTTGTGCGCATCTTTTTTTGGGTGCAAGTCTGCAAGGCAGATTGACATTGCTGATTATTCACCGATTGCCGTTGTTTCGGTTTATTCGAATTCATCTGTTCCGTGGTACGTAAAAAACAGCGGAAGAAACACTGACGAAAGCACTACTGCCGGCGGTCTTATTTCTTC
>JAFPKH010000188.1:0-4200 GCA_017424825.1 Treponema sp.
CCTACACTGCAGAAAGCGACGCGCACAACGACACAGGTTCATACGCAGCTCTTGATCAGGACGGAAAATCATACATACAGTTCAGGTCATCCACGGAAACGCCTTTGTTCCAGAAAAACTACCTGATGAGCCGCCCCGACAAGACAAAGGACGACATCCTCATGCAGCCCTACATCCTTACGCCTGACCAAAGCTACCCGATGGAAACGCATGTGATAATCCTTTCGCCGTATACGGAAGAAAACTAAGCCGCGATTATTTTACGAAGCGGATATTATCGACATAGACTTTCCCTGCTTTTTTGTGAGTAAAGCCCATGTATATGCAGCTGACTGACCTGGCATCAGGAATCCGCATGGGTTCAAGCACGACTATAACGTTCCTGTTGAATCCACGGCCGAGCGTTACAGGTGCAGACCAGCGAAGTTTTCCGCCTGAATCTTCCACTGCAAAGGAAAAATCTATAAGACCACCCGAAGCGTTGTTTATGTCAAAATATACATATCTATAGCCGGAAAATCATCGAAAAGCAAAGAACTGCATCCGTAAGAAGCCTTGCCTAAAGGATTTTCTTCAATGCTCCCGTCATCATTCACGATTTTTTCAGGTGCCTTGAATTCAAAAGCCCCGGAATAAGTGCCTTCCGAAGCCCAGTCTTCCGTTATATCCACGTCAAATGCAGTATCATTTTCCGGGTCCTGAACCTTCCAGTACAATCCTTCTTCAAAATCCTCAAAGCTCGCTATTCCCGACAAAGGATCAGGGTTGTCAAAAGGCCTGTATGCATCAGGATCAAATGCAGCGCCGTTGGTTGCACATCCTGCAAGGGCAAAAGCTGCCAAAGCCGCGGATACTGCCGTTATTAATCTTTTCATGGATCTGCCCTCCTTCCATGATAAGGCTATTATTCTTTTCCAAAAAAATCAAGTTATTATAGAAAACGTCATGGAAAAATAAGGTTTCCCCGTAAAAAAAAGCGGTATAGCATTGTTTCTGGAGGCATAAAATGAGCGGATTTTCACCGGCTGCGGTATTTTCGGACAACTGCGTGCTGCAGAGGAACAAGGACATATGCATTTTCGGATATGCGGATGACGGGGCGGAAGTGTGCGCAGGAATTTTTGACGGAACCAGGCTGATCGACCGAAACGGCACAAGGGCATACGGCGGAAAGTGGAAGATTTTTTTAAAGCCCATGGAGGCGGCGGAAAACCTGACGATTGAAATCAGCTCCGGTAACAATACTGTCAGATTTTCAAACGTTGCCGTAGGAGAAGTGTGGCTTGCAGGCGGACAGTCAAACATGGAATTCGAGCTTCAGAACTGCACTGAAGGATCTGCCGAACTTGAACTCACCGAAGATCCGGGGGTGCGCTTCTATTACACCCAGAAAAACGCATGGATGGACGACAAATTCTTTGAAGGCGAAAAAAAATCTGCATGGCAGACATGGGATTCGGAGAAAAAAAAGGAATGGTCTGCGGTCGGCTATTTTTTTGCAAAAAAGCTTTCAAAAGACCTTGGCGTTACGGTCGGAATCATCGGATGCAACTGGGGAGGAACGTCGGCAAGCGCATGGATGTCCAAGGAAAGGCTTGAAAAAAATGCTGATTTCCGCTCATACATCGACGAATACGAAGAAGGAGCCAAAGGAAAGACCATAGAAGAACAGTGCATGGAATACGGAAAATTCGAATCATACCATGCCGAATGGTCAAAAAAATGCGAAGAGCTTTACAAAAAGAATCCTAAGATCGAATGGAGCGAAGTTCAGGAAATCCTTGGTAAATGCCAGTGGCCTGGACCAAAAAACCAGCGCAGCCCCTACAGACCGGGAGGACTTCATGAATGCATGATAAAGCGGATAGCACCGTACACGCTCAAAGGATTTCTTTTTTACCAGGGTGAAAGCGACGACCACAAGCCTGATTCATACTATGCCCTGTTCCGTGAAATGATCGACCAGTGGAGGACGGACTGGAACGAAACTCTCCCGATGATTTTCGTGCAGCTCCCGGAAAACCGCTACCATCAGGACGAAGACCTTAAAAACTGGTGCATAATCAGGGAAGCTCAGGCAAAAATCTACAGGACAGTCGCAAACACAGGCATGGCAACGGCAGCAGGACTTGGTCAGTACGACGACATACACCCGAAAGCAAAAAAAACGCTCGCAGAACGCATGGAAAGAAACGCGCTTTTCACCGCATACAAAATCCTTGATGAAAATCAGGCGAACGGACCGCTTTTCAAATCTGCAGTGAGCAGGAACGGAAAGATGGAGCTTGAATTTGATTTTGCAGAATCAGGCTTCGTGATTAAAGATGATTCGGAAACGCTTGAGCATTACAGGTACATCGAAAAACTGCACGGAAGGACTCTCCCCGAAGATTTCACCGGATTTGAAATTGCCGGAAAGGACAAGATTTTCTACCCGGCTTCATTCAGCTTCGGTGACTGCGAAAAAAATCCGTCAGTAATCATAATAGGATCGGAAAAAGTGAGCGAACCTGTCTACGCACGCTATGCATGGTACAACTACGGCCCGTTCACAATCTATGGAAGAAACGGCATTCCCCTCCCATCATTCCGCACTTATGGAAACGATGAGGGAGACTGACCGAAAAAACACTCCTTAATCAGAAGGTCCTGCCGTGTGAACGTCATCTTCAGCAAAAGGAACCGGAGCTGCAGAAACAGATTCCACGCGGTCTTCAATCGGGATGTACTTTCTTTCTGCTGAAACATTCTTGTATGCCGGGCGGTAGATTCTTCCTCCTGCAACAATCTCCTCGATGCGGTGGGCAGACCATCCGGCGATACGCGCGATTGCAAAAAGCGGAGTGAACAGTTCGCGCGGTATGTTCAGCATTGAATATACGAAACCGGAATAGAAGTCGACGTTCGTACAGATCTTTTTCTTGTCGCCGTGCAATTCATAGAGAATCTGCGGTGCAAGGCGGTCGATTATGTTGTAGAGGTTAAGCTCTTCCTCGCAGCCCTTTTCCTTTGCAAGCTCCGTGGCTTTTTCACGCAGGAGAATTGCCCTTGGATCGGAAACCGTGTAGACGGCATGTCCCTGTCCGTATATGAGTCCCGTGTGATCGAAAGCTTCCTTACGCGCAATCTTCCTTAGATATTCAGCGACTTCGGCTTCTGAACTCCAGTCCTTTACGTGTGACTTTATGTCGTCCATCATTTCCATGACGCGGATGTTTGCACCACCATGGCGGCGGCCTTTGAGAGAACCGACTGCTGCGGCAACCGCAGAATAAGTGTCCGTATCAGCAGATGAAACCACGTGTATCGTAAGGGACGAGTTGTTTCCTCCTCCGTGTTCTGCATGAAGGATCAGCGCAAGGTCAAGGATCTGTGCCTCAAGCTTGGTATATGACTTGTCCGAGCGGATTAGGCGCAGGAAATTCTCGGCAGTTCCGAGTGCAGGATCAGGATTATGGATGTACATGCTCTTTCCGTCATAATAGCGTCTTTTGGCCTGGTATCCGTATGCCGCAAGAGTACCGAAACGCGAAATCAGCTCGATGCACTGGCGGAGCACGTTCTCAATGTCCCTGTCTTCCGGGTTCGGGTCATAGGAATAAGAAGCAAGCACGCCGCGGGCAATCTTGTTCATTATGTCGCTTGACGGAGCCTTCATTATCATGTCTTCTGTGAAATTCGGAGGGAGACCCCTCATAAGCCCCATGACCGTGTTGAATTCCTCAAGCTGCTTTTTCGTAGGAAGCTCGCCGAACAAAAGCAGATACGCGCACTGCTCGTAACCGAACTGCTGGTTCTTCTGCGTGTCATGGACAATGTCCTCAACGGAATAACCTCGGTAAACAAGCCTTCCCGGAACCGCTATCTTTTTTCCGGCTTCATCAACCTCATAGCCAACTACGTCACCGATACGCGTCAATCCGACAAGAACGCCACGTCCGTCAGCATAACGGAGGCCGCGCTTCACATCATATTTATGGTAGAGATCTGGATCGATCGGGTCATTTTTCTTCGTTTCTACAGAAAGCTTCTTTATTAATTCATTGCATACATCGATTTCTTCGTTCATGCGTACCTCCCTTTATAACGTATAAATATACAATTTAAGGTGGTTTAGTTCAAGACACGTCGCTCACATACCCAGGGTTTCGGCATGAAATCTATTGCTAAATACAACACGTGAGCGGGTCCCAGTTGACG
>JAFPKH010000189.1:0-2526 GCA_017424825.1 Treponema sp.
ACAGGGCAGCTTTCAAGACAGCGACCGCATCCTACGCAGCTGAACAGGCCTTCGTGAGCCATCGGATAGTACATGAGTTTGTACATGAACCTCTGTCTTGAGCGTTCCACCTGGGAAAGCCTTGGATTTGCAGCGGCCATCTGGGTGAAGTCTGAATACATGCAGGAGTCCCAGCACCTTACCTGACGGATTCCGTTGCCCGTATCGAAGTCGCGTACGTCGAAACACATGCAGGTCGGACAGACATATGTACAGGTTCCGCATCCTACGCAAGGTTCAGCAACTTTCTGCCAGATCTTTGAGTTGAAAATCTTGAGCATGTCTTCGCCCTTGAACTTTGAAAGGTCAAGCTTGGCGAAAGGCGTTCCCTTTGATTTTTCGGAAATGCTTTTCTTTTCCGCTTCAACCGCCTTAGCATCTGAGTCTGAAAGAACGGACTTTGCATTCTCGATGAATTTCTTTCCCTTTTCGGTGTTTGCCTGGAAATGGTATTTTCCGTCGGCAAGCCAGCAGCTTACGTCACCGGCAGAACCGTTTTTATCTTCATTGAGCGACGCATCGATTCCATATGCCGCACAGAAACATGTCCTTGCAGGTTCATTGCATGCCAGGGTGATTACGGTTCCATGTTCGCGACGGTTCTTGTAGTATGAGTCGACCGGATTCATGTGCAGGTATACGTTGTCGATGACTGTAAATCCGACTGCATCACAAGCCCTGACGCCGAAAACCACGAAGTCCTCGACATCCTTCCTTGGATCCACGACCGTAATTTCCTTTCCTTCCACCTTGTAGCTTACGAGATTTTCAGCCTTAGGGAAGAAAAAATCCTTTGCAGAACGTACGGTCTTGAGATTTTCGGAAAGCCTTGCTCCCTTTTCCCATCTGTGGAAATCGGACTTACCTGCATCGTTGTCTACAGGCAAGTACAAAGGCTGCTTTGAACCGATGAGCTCAAATAATGAATCAATCTTATCTTTTGAAATAGAAAGCATTATTTCTCACCTCCGTTTCTTGATCTTGCGTAGACTATGGTAGTCTCAGGGTCTTCCTCATTGAAACGGAGCATTGCAGGCTTTGATTCCATGTCGGCTCCGGCCTGGTAGTCACCGTATATTTCGTTGATGTCCTTGATGAACTTCCTGTTGAGGAGATAGAGCGGAATGTTCTGTGGACAGACCCTTGAACATTCACCGCAGTCCGTACATCTTCCGGCTACATGCCATGCACGGATTATATGGAAGAGATCTTCCTCGAAGCTTGTCTGGGCAACCTTCTGTGACGTATAGAGATTGTTGTTGTCGAATACGCACTTTTCACAGGTACAGGCTGGACATACGTTGCGGCATGCATTGCACCTGATACAGCGTGAGAACTGTGTCTGCCAGAATGCATAGCGTTCATCAGCCGTCATCGCTTCAAGCTTTGCAACCTCTTCCATGCGCTTTACGTTCGGTTCGATTTCGGCTTCTGCAGCTTCATCAACTCCGATCAGTTCATCGCATGAAACGTGTTTTTTTCCTGCACAGCTGTCGCAGACTTCTCCGCCGTTCAAAGTGTCCTGACATGGAACACCGATTGCGTAAACGTCTCCGCGGGTTATGCGGTTTTCCTTGAGGAGCTGGGTAAATGAATACGTATCGCTCGGCTTAAGGAATACCAGAACAACTTCCTGTGGAATGGGCTTGTCCTCTGCATTCGGATCACGCTGCTTTGCCATGGTGTTGTTCATGCGCGTTGTGCTTTTCTGTATTTCGATTTCCCTTGTAATCTTTACGAGGTACTTTGAAAGGTTTGCCTTGCAGTTGACGTTGAATACGAAATCCCTGTCAAGTTCTTCGGCAGAAGAGAATACTCCCGGCGTAATGTCGTCGTCGAAAAGACCCTTCTTCCATCCGACTACCTTCTGGACTTTGCCTTCTGCAAGCAATTCTTTTGCACGGGCTATCAGTTTGTCTTGCATCTTACATCCTCCAGCTTCTTGTTTTCACCAAGTTCGGTAATCTGCTTTACGAAATCGTTCATGATTCCTGCAAAACGTACACCTTCGGCGGCGGAACACCATTCTACGCGCGTCCTTTCCTTTTCAATGCCCAGATAGTCGAGCATGCTGAAAAGCAGAGTCATGCGGCGGCGTGCAAAATAGTTTCCGGTTGAATAGTGGCAGTCGCCCGGATGGCAGCCACACAGGATTACTCCGTCAGCTCCACGCTGGAATGCACGCAGGATGAACATCGGGTTCAGGCGGCATGAACATGGGATGCGGATAATCTTTACGTTTTTAGGGTACTCAAGGCGGTTGTTTCCGGCCAAGTCAGCACCAGCATAAGAACACCAGTTACAGCAGAAGGCAACGATTTTAGGTGTCCACTCTTTGTTTTCACTCATAGTCATTTTTCACGTTTATAACGCGTCAAGCTGAAAAGATTCAGGCTGACGATTGATGTTAGAGAACGCTATCAACCTCCGCCAAGATTTGTTTGTTGCTGAATCCGAACAGATCCATTGCTCCGGAAGGACATGCAA
>JAFPKH010000190.1:0-4613 GCA_017424825.1 Treponema sp.
CTGGTCAAAAAAGTTCAGAAAGATTTGTTGAGCGGTGAAACAAGGATTTATGAATATGCTTATGATTCAAGGCATCTTCCGGTTTCTGTTTTCATCGGATGCGGAAAAAATGATGATGCTGCCGAAAAAAATATCTACAAGGCGAGGAGCATTGAATATTACCCTTCGGGAAAAACAAAGTCCATAACCGATTGGAACCGTGGTGACAGCATTGAGCTTGATGCGGCTGGTGTCAAACGTTCTTACGCTTATGCCAAGGGAAATCTTTCTTCTATTAAAATAAGTTTTGTTGATTCATCAGGCACTGAAATCGGCAAGTCTTATGAAGAAACTTATGGCGTTTCATATTCAGGCGGCAAAAAGCTTATGACGGTGAAAGACGGACTTGGAAATAAGACGGTCATCAGTTTCAATGATTATGGTTTTATCGAAAAAATTACGGATCCTTGTGAACGTTCAGTTTCATGCGAGTATTCTCCTGCCGGAGTTTTGAAAAATGAAACGGGCATTTACGGCGACCGCATGATTTATGGCTGGGATAATGCTGTGGATCAGGTGAGCAGGATCACGGATTCATATTCAAAAATCGTTGATTATATTTATGATGAAAACGGAAGATTGAAATTTGAAAAATATGCTGACGGAGAAAAAAATGAATATGTGTATTTTGAAGAAAGCGGAGTGAAAACCACCGTTAAAAAATCTGCGTCATCGACAACGGCTGTTTCTTATGATTCAATGGGTGTTGAAGTTGCCCGGAAAATTACGGATGCAGAAGGAAATGTGATTTATGACAAAGCTGTTTCCGTTGATAAGAGAAACAATATCGTTTCACAGAGAATCGGCGGGGTGCATGTTGAAAACAAATTCAATGCATGGGGTGACGTGTGTGAAAATCTTTCGACAGGCGTGAAATATGCTTATGATGAAAACGGAAGCTGCATTTTGATTGATGACGGAAAACTCCCGGTTGAAATTCAGTACAATGTTTTCAATAAAATTTCCTCTGTAAAGATTGGTGATAGGTTTACAAAGTACGCTTATGATGCCGGCGGAAATCTTCTGAAGGTTTTTGACAATGCAGGAATTGTTGCGGAATACGCATATGATGATTCCGGCAATATGATTTCGGAAAGAGGACGTGCAAATCCTGTCCGTGAATATGAATATGACAATGCCGGAAATCTGATTAAGATCATTGAGGCAGGTCAGACCATTCAGACCATTGAGTATTCAAAAGATCTTCGCAGGCAGAAAATTACGGATGCAAAAGGCAAGTCAAGGATCATTGATTATGATGGTTATGGAAATGCAGTGTCAGTTACGGACAGGCTTGGAAAAACAAAATCTGTTTCTCTGAACCGCAGCAAAGGAACGACTGTTTTCACGGATTTTAATAAAAACAAAATGACCGTTGCAAAATCAAATGGAGGCAATCTTGTAAAAAAGACATTTGGAGACGGAAGCTCAGAAAAAATTCAATATGATTCGCTTGGCTCCATCGTAAAAATGGAAAATGCTTTTGGAACGCAAAAATATTCTTTTGATTCTGCACATCTTTTGTCATCTGTGGTTGACGGTGAAAAGAAAATCAGCTATGCATATAATGATGCGGGCCGCCTTGTTTCAATGACAACGGATAATCATGATTTCAATTATGATTATTTTGCGAACGGGGTTTTAAAATCTGTAAATCATGGTGATTTCAAGAGGACTTTCTCTTATGATGATTTCGGCCAGCTTGTTTGTTCGACTGACGGCAATTCATCAAAAATCTGCTATGAATATGATGAAGTAGGAAGACCTGTCCTGATGTATCAGAAGGATTGTTCTGGCAACATCATTTTTGTTGAAGGAACTGTCTACGGTTTTGACGGCCGTATTGCATGTACTTTCGATAAAGATGGAAAAGTTACGACATACGAATATGACAGGCACGGAAGAATTTCAAGGACTTGCATTCCGTTCGCTCAGCCTTTCTTGGATGAAGCAAAGGAAGAATTGTCTGAATGCGGAAAAAATCCGAATGATTCTATAATCCTTGAGATTGCGTCCGTTGATTCCAACACAAAAAAATCTGTAAGAATGCTGATGAATAAAATCGGGCTTTCATCATTCAACTTGGATTCTCTTCAGGAAGTTTGGGCAGAATATTATGCCTATGATGAAAACGGAAACCGCATTTCAAAAATCACTCCGGCCGGGAAAATGGAATATGAGTATGATGCGGAAAACCGTCTTGTGAAAATTGCAGGACCTTCACCTGTCGTTTTTGCATATGATGACAACGGAAACATGCTTTCGAGAAAATCAAATCTTGAATGCAGGCAGTGGAAGTATTCACAGAACAACCGGCTTGTATCAAGCGTATTTTCTGATTATAAACATGATTCTTATTCGTCGCTTGAATACGGATATGATTGCATGGGACGCAGGATATTTACAAAAGATTCTGCCGGAAATTTGGTTCACAATCTTTACGATGGATTTACTTTCGACAAGATTTGTGAATGGCATGACAAGGCGAATTCCTATAGTGCGCAGTTGAACGGCTCTTCAGAAAATTCAAGGATACGCTTCAGGGATATTGATGGAAATGACAATGCTCAGCAGAGGGCTTACAGAGTGTCATCTGCTTCAGGGACTTGTCCGTTTGACCGCTATTATATCTATGCAGGCGGTAATATTGCGGCGCAGTTCAATGAAGGATATTCATATTCAAGGGAGCGGCTTGTAAATGAGGATGTGTTCACGTTCTGCACGGATCAAAAAGGAAGCGTCCGTACTGCACTCGGTGTTCGCGGTGATTTTGCATTCGGCATGAATTATGGTTTGAACGGACAGCCGTATTTTTCAACGGATAAAAATCTGAATGCGGGATTCGTGAGTTCTGAAATTGCATCATCTTTCGGTGCGGATATCGGGTTCAACGGCAAACAGTTTGATTCGATCGATAAAACCTACAACTATGGTTTCCGTTCTTATTCACCGGAGCTTTCTATCTTTACGACGGAAGATCCGATTCAGGACGGAGAAAACTGGTACAGCTACTGTAAGGGAGATCCTGTAAACCATGCTGATGTGCTTGGTCTGAAAAATGTTCCTGCGGATATGGTCGGATTGATGAATGACTATGGTAAGAATGTCCTGCTTGGAAATTCAAATTCCGTCTATCTTCATCAGCAGGGATGCTATGTCACCGTTTTGTCGGGAATAATCAACACGGTAAAAAACAAGACAGGTGATGAAAAATTCACGCCGCTTACGGTGAACAATGAGAAATCAAATTTCACAAAAACTGATCAGTGCATTGTCACGGATTGGGTGTGCAAAAATTATAATATCAAATATGACCAGTATATTGATGGATACAGCTACAGGCAGATTGCTGACAAAATAAATGAGCTTGACAAATCTTCTGTGGATTATTGTCTTGCGGTGAAGTTGACAATAACTTCTAAGGGCACGCAGAGAACCGACGTCCACTGGGTAACGACGGATACAGGAACCGTTAAGATTGACGGAAACGAATATGTCAAGGTGATCGGAACAAGTGTGTGGGACAATGCCAAGTATAAAGAAGGTTGGCTTGACAAAGACGGATCAAGCTATGCACCTATTGAAGATTTGATTGGTCTCAGGGCATTCCAAAATGATGAACCGGAGGTAAAAAAGAACAAGTAATTCTTAGATAATTTAGCGGAACCTCAGGAACTTTTGTTTTGGGGTTCCTGAATTATTTCCATTATTTTATTGAATTAACATGAAGTTGTTGGTAATATGTATGCGCATTAAAAATGTCATTTACATATAAGGAGATTGTAAAATGAAAAAAGTTCTGTTGGTGTTTTTTTTGATTCCATTATTGTTTATTGGATGCTCAAAAAAAGGAGAAGAAGTTTCTGGAAAAAATGGCCAGACTTTCTTGAAGGTTTCGGTGTCGGAGGATAACGTTGAGCTGCGGTATAATCCGAAGGAAGAATCATCAAGCAGTGACAGGAAGCTGAACAAAGGTGATGAAATCTTTGTTGCCGGACTTGACCAGAAAGAGGCTGTCCTTGACGGCAAAAAGGGCTTTTGGGTGCGCGTGTTTACTGATGATGTGTCATTGGATTGTCCGTATTGGGTTTTCTCTTCAAAAATTGATGCAGGAAAAAATCTTTCGCCGAACACTATTTCTTTTGTGTCTGAATCAATAAAAGACAATGGAAAAATCACCGTTGCCATGAAGGGCAGGTCAAACAAGGCCGCAAAGCATGATGTTTCTGTTAAGCCGGTTGGTGACTTTTATTGGTTCTCATGGGAAGGCTGCGATGAAGGATTTAATTATGCTGACCCTGTTGGAATTTTTATTTTTCATCCGTCTGATAAATCCATTACGCGATTTTTCCCTGTAGGACAAATGGATTCCTATGAGGGGATTAATGCAAGCCCCAGTCCGGATTTGAAATATGTTTTCGGTCTTTATTCTTCAACCGGGATGTGTGTTTATGATGCGGTAACGGAGGAAAAAATTTTTGACGGTTCCTATTATATGGACATTGAGTATTCCGATGGAAAAATTGTTTGGACGGAACATAATCCGTATTCTATGCGTGGAGAGAATCTGGACA
>JAFPKH010000191.1:0-3726 GCA_017424825.1 Treponema sp.
AAGCTGCATACCACAGCTGAAAAAAAGATACACTCTGAAGGAAACTTTCGAACCGACGGACATCATCACAAGCGGCTCTTCGGTTCTGCTGCCGGACGGAAACAAGCTGACTTTCATTGATTTGTACGGTCATTCGCCTGAGCACCTCGGAATAATCTACAATGCGGAAAACGGAAAAAAAATCTTGTTCGCCGGGGATGCATTTCTTGGAATCGATGAGCTTGAAAAATGCAGGATTTCATATCAGGAATTTCCTCTTCAGGCACTGCGCACGATGAAAAAGCTCGCTGATTTTGATGCCGACCATTTCATCCAGTCGCACGGCATAGTTCCGGAAAACCGTGAGCAGGCAAAAAAAATAATCAGGAAAAACATAAAGGCACTGGAAAATCTTTCTGATTTCATTTTAAACCTGACCGGAAGAAAAAAACGCACAGCCGAGCAGATCGTTGAAAAAGCTTTCAAGGAATTTAAAATATCCCTGCGTCCGGTAAGCTATGCGCTGATTTTTTCAACAGTAAAAAGCCTGCTTTCCGAACTGCATGAAGAAGGAGCTGTAGGAATCAACCTTTCAAAAGGAAGATTCTACTGGACTGGAAAAAAAAATCTGGTGACCGGAGGACGGATCATTCGGACATCAAAAGCTTTGAGCGGTCAAGATAATAGATATAATCCTTTGACACGGAAATGACCCTGCCGTCCTTTTCAAGATTTTCAATCAGCTTGTCCAGTTCCTTGTCGGTCAGCTCAACCGGAGAAGAAAGAGAGCATGCTTTCATCATGGAATATTTATAGCCGACATCCAGGCCGAAATCTGCGGCAAGCTCATCAATCTGGGCGGGAGTGACCGTATCTTCAAGAGTGACTATAAGCGTCTTGTGGGAATATTCCTGACCGGACTTGGAAATCCGCTTCAGCTGATCCGGCGTGCGCAAAGTTTCTGAAACAAAATCAGGATTCGCCTTTTCGAATTTTGAAACGTCTGCTTCAACGGTTTCCATGGGCATTTCGTTTTTTCCGGCATGAACAGATTCACATGAGGCAAGGGACATCGCACTCAAAATCATGGCGGCAGAACTGATACTGAAAAATTTTCTATTCATCTTACATTCCTCAAAAACATAAACATAAGATTTCATAGATGGTTACAGATGCGCTCCGCCGCTTTTTAATTCCGTCACGTCGTCTTGAACCTTGCGACATCGGCACCAAGCTTAGTAACGTTCACGTCAAATTCTTCGACGCACTTATCAAGCTGGTTTCCGCTCTTTACGACTTTCTGGGTATTTTCGGACATAGCTTCCATGCTTCCCTGCACGGCCTCAAGCGAAGAATGCAGTTTGTTCATTTCATCAAGGACATGGTTGCTTCCGTCCGCCATCTTGACCGATGCACGCCTTACGTTTTCCGCAGTCCTGTCCATGTCTTCAAGGGAGCCGATGACATTGCGTGAATCTTTGTTTTGAGTTTCAAGCGAACGTCTGACAGACTGAACCAGATTGTCCGTTTCCTGAATGCGGGTCGAAACGCTTTCAAATGCCGAGCTTGATTCCTGAGATGCCAAAACGATGTCACCGATGCTGTCCTGAATGTTCTTAAGCTGTTCACCGATCGTCTTGGACTGGCCGGATGAAGTTTCCGAAAGCTTTCTGATTTCATCTGCAACCACTGCAAAACCTTTTCCTGCCTCGCCTGCATGAGCCGCTTCGATTGCCGCATTCATTGCAAGAAGATTGGTCTGTTCCGCAATCGATGCAATTGCCGTGTTTGCTTCCTGAAGCATCTGGGACTGCTGTTCAATCTGTGCGATGCGGTCGTTGACTTTCTGCTGCTTGGACAATCCGCTCTGGGCTTCGTCGTCAAGCACGTTGAAAGCCGTTGCCATTGATTCCATGGATCCGCTTATCTGCTCAATGCTTTTAACGAGCTGTCCGACTGCCGAACTTGATTCACCGATGATTTTCGTCTGAGCGTCTATCATTTCATTTACCGTGTTTATGCTTACGGCAACTTCCCTTACGACTTCCGCAGCTTCATTGAATCCGTTCGACTGATTTTCTATCTGCTCCTGGACATCACCGATGCTCAATCTGATTGAAGTCATTGAATCAGATACGGAGGCAACGCTTTCCTTCATGTTTCTTGACACGATGTCGAGCGTGGAGCTTGTTTTTTTGATGGTTCCCATCATGTCCTGCATCTTTCCCATGAAGCTGTTGAAATTATTCACGATGCTGTGAATCGCTTTGAACGGAGTATATGTTTCAGTGCTAAGACGGCGGGTAAGGTCTGCATCACCGGACGCAAGGCTTTTTGCAGTTTCCTTAACTTCGGTAAGCGGCTGGAAAAGACTCCTTATGGAATATACGATCAGCAGGATGACTGCAATCAAAATGAACACGGAGAACGGAACTAGAGCATTCTGGAAAAACCCCTTTACCGTAAGCGGAACGAAAAGTACAAGCTGCCAACCGAGAGATTCAACCGGAGCCAGAAGATACACGCCGCGCATAGTCGAAATGCATTTTGATTCAGACGGGAAAAAATCGTCGGTATCGTTCAAATCCGGTAGGGCAGCCGTTATGAGCACTTTGTTCTCAAGGTCGTCAAGATTCCTGGACGCAGATATTTCCCTGTTTCCGTTGTACATGTACATGGTGACTCCGTCGTCAAGCGTCTTGTACATGGAGTTCACGAAATCATCCAGCTCGACACCGGTACCGGCAAGACCGATTGCCTTTTTGTTTTCATCGTAAACCAGAATGTCAATCCACATGAGGGTCTTTTTGATTCCGATGTCATAGTTCACGTCAAACTGGAAAGCCTGATTCCCGGAAAGCATTTTTGAATACCAGGCATTGCCCGGATCGCTTTTGTCCAAATCATAAATGAATTCCATGTTTGAAAAATATTTCAGATCCTTGTCGGAAATCCAGAAAATGCGGTGTGAAGCAAAAGAATCCTGAAACGACTTGAATTCACGGAATGCCATGTTGCGCACATCCGGATCATCAGGATTTTTCATGTAATCTACAACGGCAGGCGACTGGCACAACTGAACGGAAAGTTTTTTCTCCGGCAAAAGACCGTTTTCCAATTCAAGGATTTTTGTATATTCCATCAGTTCAAGCTGATCCTTTGCATTCCGTCTGAACAGCATGGTAGATGCAACTGCAACCACCGCAAGACCGACAACCATAAAAATTACGGCTCCAACAACAAGAAATCTGTTTGGCGTTTTCATTTTTTCCCCTTATAAACTCCGCGTTAGCGGCGTTGCAGGAGGCAACGAACAGCAGTTTTGCCAATGACAAATCTGTAACGTTAAAAATTACCTGGATGTAAATTTTAACACGCCTCCTAATTTATATTATAATTCAAAAATCATTTATTTCAAGCAAATTAATGCAATTAATACGACTGATTTCTTCTATTTAGTACGTTTTATTCGTACCTTGCCCTTTCGCCGCCTATGAGTTTCGGTCTGGAATATGCCGCGGTCACATACGCTGAGCCTATGAACTTCTGCTCTGGATGAATCGGAACTGCAACATCCTTAAGGTGCATTCCAATCAAGGTGCTTCCGATGTCAAGTCCTGCACTCGCCTTTACATGTTCAACGACGACAGGATTTTTCATCCCTCGATATGCAGCGGTTGCAAATGAACCTCCGCCGTGAACCCATGGAACGACAGACACCTGTTCAAGATTGTATTTTTCTGCACA
>JAFPKH010000192.1:0-5166 GCA_017424825.1 Treponema sp.
AACTCATGCCCTCGCGCAAAAGTGAAAGACACTGCTCAGCAGAATCAGCACGCTGGTCGTACTGTCCCGGAAGATATTCCCAGATAATCTGCGTTGCTCCATCGGGGATTTCCAGTGTCTCGAAAAATACATTGTCGCTCTGTGGCTCGGAAAAAATTCTGGTAGTGGCCGCACGACCGACATCCTCAGAAACATTTTCCACGTCATACCGGTTCAGATAACGGACCCCGGTCACTCCGCCAATTCCCAAAAAACTGCTGATTTCAGCATAAATACGGTCAGCTTCAATGGTAAAGCCAGCCTTTCTTTCTACATAGATACGAAACATAGGAATTATTATAGAAGAAAAGCCGGGGTTTTTCAATGTAAGAATCAGGCTGATTATCCCCTAAAATCATCGGAGACGGTAATTCTGATCCTTATTGAAATGATGCGCCTTGAAGCCTGGTCTTCCACTACAAAAATCAGGTTTTCATGCTTGTAGATTTCACCGGTTGAAGGAAGGTAGCCGAATCTTTCCAAAAGCCATCCGCCCAATGTGCTGTAGATTTCGCTGTCCAGATTCAGGTTGAGAACGTCGTTTACGTCATCGATTTTCATGTCGCCCGGAACGATAAATTCATTCGTGTTGATTACGCTTATGCGTTTTTCAGGAGCAATGTCGGTTTCTCCGTATTCATCGGTTATTCTTCCGAAAACAGCGCGCAGTATGTCGTCCATTGTCACGATGCCGGCTGTTTCTCCATATTCGTTCACGACGATTGCAAAATTTTCCTTTTCTTTTTTGAACATCCGAAGCAAATCTACTGCAGTCATGCTTTCAGGGACAAAAAGACAGCGGCTCATGCAGATTCGGACAAAATCCTGGCTCTTTCTGATTTCCGGGATTGCAAACAATGCGGATTTATAATGAAGCACTCCGATTATTTTTTCAGATTTACCGATTTCACCTTCAATGACGGGAAGCCTTGAGTAGCCTGATTCTGCAAAAGCTTTCAAAGTCTGCTCATAGGAAAAATCAGAACCGGCATAGCGGATAAAAGAACGGTGGCGCATTATGTCCTTTGTCTGCAAATCTGAGAATTCGAAAATCCTGTCGAGCATGTCTTTTTCATCTGTTTCAAGGGTTCCTTCATGCTGACCTACGTCAACCAAAGTTTTTAGCTCTTCTTCTGTGACAAGAGGACGCTTTGTTTTGAAAATCGACGACTCAATGAATTCCATGAATTTTGAAAACTGCTTGAAAATCCATACGACCGGGAAAAATATCTTCTGGATGATTATGATTGTGACCGCGCTTCCCTGTGCAACTTTTTTTGGTTTTGCAGCCGCATAAGTTTTCGGGATGATTTCGCTGAAAATTATAATCAGTATGCTTGTCAAAGCCGTGCCGTAGCTTACATACTTGCTTCCGAGAATTTTCATTGAAAATGCCGTCGCCAATGATGACAAGAGCGTCGTGACAAGATTCGTTCCTATCAAAACGGTCGAAATCAGTACGTCAAGATTGTTGCGCAGCTTGTAGATTTTGGACGCTTTTTTTTCGTTTGCCTTAAGCATCTGCCGTGCGCTTATTTTTGAAATGGAAGTGAAAGCCGTTTCTGTTGCCGCGAAAAATGCTCCGCAAAAAATCAAGAGGATCTGTGCAGCCAGAATGCAGATTATGTAAACCGTATCGTTCATTCTTCCGCCTCTGTTTTTTTCGTGAGCCTGATTTTTGCAACACGCTTGTCATCCATTTTCAGAACGGAGAAATTATATCCCTCTGCGCTTATACAATCTCCTTCTTCCGGTATGCGTCCGAGTTTTTCTGCCATGTATCCGCCGATCGTCTCGCAATAATCTGATTGAAGATGAATGCCAAGGTGCTCGTTCAAATCGACCAGACGTGACTGACCTTCAATCTTTCCGCTGTTTTCATTTTTGATTACGACCTCAACCCTGCGTGCATAAGGTTTGTATTCATCTGCAATCGGACCGAAAATTTCCCTTGCGATGTCTTCCGTGGTAAGGATTCCGTCGGTTCCTGAATATTCATCAATCACGACTGCCATGCTCTGATGGTTTTCTTCGAGCATCTGCTGGATGCCGGACATTTTTTTCGTTCCCAAAATAAAAAGCGGAGGGCGCATGATGTTCCTGACTGAAAAACCAGAGTCGTCCATGTTGTAAAAAAGCAGGTCTTTCATGTAAAGGATTCCGATTATGTCGTCAATGCTGTTTCTGTAAACCGGGAAGCGCGAGATAAGATGCCGCTCGGAAAATTCTATGACTTCCTTGTAGCTTGCATCTGCATGGATTGCACGTATGTTTTTCCTTGGAGTCATTATGTCTTTTGCAGCAAGATCCGAGAATTTAAAAACACGGCGCATCATGTTTTTTTTGTTCTTGTCGATTATGCCCTGCTCACCGCTGACTTCAATGAATGTTTTTATTTCTTCTTCCGTAAAAGTAAGTGATTTTTCTTTTGTGTTGACTTTCGCAAGCCGGAGTATTCCCTGGGAGATTTTTGTAAAAATAAAAACGAAGGGTGCAAGGATTTTTTCGATGACAAAGATGAATCCGCTGAAAAAAAATGCTATGGCTTCCGGGTGATGGGTTGCAATCGTCTTAGGGGTGATTTCACCGAAAATCAAAAGCAGCATGGTCGCAGTAAAAGTTGCAATTCCGATTCCGGCGTTTCCGAACCATTGCAGCGCAAGATATGCGATTATCGAAGAAATGATTACGTTGACGATGTTGTTTCCGACCAGCAGCGTGTTTATGAGCCTTTCCTTGTTGCTCAGAAGATTCCAGACCCTTGTCGCACGCTTGTCTTTTTTGTTCCGTAATGATCTGACGCGCAGTTTGTTTATAGAAAGAAAAGCAGATTCCGCAGCCGAGAAAATCATCGAAAGGATAATGCAGATTCCGGCGGCAGTCAGCAAAAGCCATAGGGGAACCGATTGCGCAATGTCATTTCCCATCTGTCAGTGCTCTGCCTCCTCGCTTTCTTTTTGTTCGCTTTGCCTTAAAGATTCTTCGTATATCAGTTTCATGTCCTTGATGTTCTGCATTAAATCCGTGGCTTCACTTGCATGCGGATCGTTCGGATTTATGTCATAGGCTTTTTGAAGGAGCGCATACATCTGGTCAAAATTCGTGCTTCCGACCAAAGGATAAAGATATGCCGCAGTAAAATACGCTTCAAATTTCTGGCTTCTGTCCAAGTGGCCTTGCTCTGCTATGTTCGTAAAAACAGCGGCGGCCTGGTCAACGGTTTCGGGGCTTAGGATTTTGTTCGCCTTGTCATAAGAAATGATCAGCTCGTATTTTCCCAAAAGACCGGTGTTGTTCGATTTGTCCAAATCCGGTATTTCGTAGCACAAGTCCATCAGCGGTGCCCTGTAATTTTCGTGTGTGTATTCGTAAAGCTTGTCGATTTCAGCTGCCCTGTTCGTTCCTGCCGATTTTTTTATCGATGATATGATCTCTTTTATGTCGGCGGTTTTTTCATCGGATGCATTCAGGTCTTCAAGAAGCACTGCCGGATCCATGTATTTTTCGGCATACGGAAATTCGTCGATCCAATATCCTTCGCTTGTAAGCCTGAGCAGGGTAAGCTCTTCCGTAATGTTGTAGTCCATTATGATTTTTGAATTTTCTTCATAAACTTTTTCCAAATCTTCCTGGCTTAAATTTTTCAAATCATCAGCGGAAAGGTTTATAAAAAGCAGTACGAAATTCTTTGAAGCTTCTTTGATGAAATCTTTTGAATCCAAGACATTTTCTTTGAATTCTTCAGATGATTCAGCCCCGCCGGATATCACCATGAGGATGTCTTTGCCTTGTTTTACTGAAAGCTTTTTTGCTTCGGAAAGGGAGCCGTTCCATTTTACTTTCCCACAGGAAGTCAAAAGCGAAATAAAACAAATCAAAAGAACAAATAAAAGAGACGATTTTTTTTTCATTAGGATTCCCTAAATTGCCGTGTTTTTTATGATTTCAATACTTTTTTGGAGTACTACTTCCGGCTTCTGCGGTTTTCCTATAAATCCTTTTGCTCCGAACTGCAGTGCCTGAACGACGAACTGCTTTGACGGCGTCATTGAGTGAACCAAAATCGGCGTCTGGAAATTCTGCTGCTTGAAATAATTCAGGAGCTGGAATCCGTTTACGTCCGGCAGATATAGGTCAAGGATTATAAGATCGAATTTTTGTGTCTTAACGGCCTGGATGAGAGACTGTCCGTTTCCGAATACCGCTGTCTTTATGTTTACTTTTGCAAATTCTGCGGAAATTGCCTGTTGTGAAGCCGGGGTTGCATCTACGATCGCAATGTTGAATTTGCTTCCGTCAAATTGATCTTCGTTTCCGGTGTCGCTGTCGAACCTTAGCTCAACGTCGCTGTCTACTGCTTCATCACCGGTGTCGAGAATTTTTTCCGTTATCATGTCGGTCAGATCTTCGGTCGTTTCAACGTCAATGTAATTGGCAAGGATGTCGGAAAGTTTTTCGCTGATTTCGATTCCGTTGTACATCGAGTGTCCGGCAATAAGTTCCTTTATGAATTCATTTTTTGCAAGAACTTTTATGTTGGTTCTCTTGATGCGCTTTTCATCGACCAGCGTGTCAAAAAGCAGCTCCAGGTTTGCGCCGTCAACGAAAGTAAGCTCCAGGTTCGACATCATTACGATGAGCTTCGGTTCGTGGAACGTGTTTCTGTCAAGGATTTCACAAAGCCTGTATTTAAGGAGGGAAAGCTTGTCCCTGTTGAGTCCCTGTGCGACTTCAATGAAAATCATGTTGCCGTTTATGTGAGTTCCAAGCATGCATGCGGTTTCATCTATCGTAAGCGTCATGTGCAGCACGTTGCCGATTGAACGGAAAAATGAGTCGAATTTGATCGGCTTTGCATAATATTTTACTACGCCGAATTTTATGAGGTTTGCAATCTGCTCTTTTGGAATTTCCGGTCCGCTGATAATCGTCGGTATCCTTACTGCATTTCGTTCATGGAGCTTGCTTTCCAAGAAATTCTGTATTGTGTCGAAATCGCTTTCAATGTCTATGATTATTAAATCCGGCAGCTGGCTTACCATCTTCTGAAAGGCATCGCGGTCACCCTTGGTCAAAGTCACCTTTATTTTTTCTGCCGTAAGTTTTTCCTTAAGGAATCCTTCGAAC
>JAFPKH010000193.1:0-3329 GCA_017424825.1 Treponema sp.
CTTTTTAATTGCCAAGTGAAGAAATATAACATAGGATTATATACATAAGGGCATCTTAAAAAAAATTAAGTTTTCGATAGTCCCATAAAGATTTTAAAAGGAGTGAATCATGGAAAAAAAGGGAGTTTCTAATTTAATATTTTCTTTCATACCGTTCACCTATCTTATTGCATACACCGGTGCACTGTCCCTTCGTTGGCATCAATATCAGCTGCTTACACGAACATTGCCGCAGTTTCATGTAGGACTTGTAACGCTGTTCTGCATAGTCACAAGCCTTGCAACGTTGATTTCAATTATTATGATCCCTCAGTTCAAAAAACTTAATGCAATGTCAGCCCGCATATTGGACGGAGCAAAACCGAACGAAGCAGACAGGGCATTGGCGGTCAAAGTCTATAACCGCATCAGGCTTTTGATTGCAATAGAAAATGTCGTGGGATTTTTTATCGGTAACAGCATCACCGCTATACTCGCATGTGTCCAAGGACAGAACGAATATATTCCGTCCAGATTTGTCCTCACCATCGTTGAAGCTGTCTGCATGGGAACGATCGTCACATTCTATGAAGTCTATCTTTTCGACACAAAGTTCAAGCCATACCGTGAGATGCTCGAAATCCATTCAATCGGGAACAACAAGACTTCGCACATATCCGCAAAAATTCTTTTGGTGACTTTCGTGTGCCTCGTGTTCATGGGCGTGAACGCTTTTTCATGCGCATACGGACTTATCCACGGAGACAACATTGACCCGGGCATGGACGTGATGAAAGAATATCTCACGAACGGCATAATAATGATTGTCATGAACATCGCTGAATACATGGGTCTCATGTTCATAATCTGCACTGAAATGAAAAACCGCATTTCCGATGTTACGGCCGTCGTAAAAGAATTGGAAAAGTCCGGCGACCTCTCAAAGAGAATCAACATTTCAATCATGGACGACATCGGTGTTTTGACGCACACGCAGAATGCATTCATGGACAAGCTGGCAGGAACGATCGACGGGCTTAAAAATGAAACCCAGCATGTAAGCGCAAGTGCAGAAGTTTTGACGCAGGCTTCAGGCAAATGTCTTTCTGCCGTTGATACGATGAACCGCGCAGTTTCCGCAATCGATTCCGAAGATCAAAAGACGAATGCAATCATCAACAAAACTTACACGGACATCGAAAGCCTTAAAGAAAGTGCCGAACAGGTTGAAAGCCTCATACTGAATCAGAATCAGGCCATGGAACGTTCAAGCGCGTCAATCGAACAGCTTTCCGGAAACATCGCAAGCATCGCCGACACGACAAAAAAAGCCGACGTCATTTCTGAAGAGCTTAGGAAAACGACGAACCTTGGCGTAAAATACATCGGTTCTGCGGAAGAGGCAATCACTCTCATAAGGGAGTCAAGCAATTCGGTTCAGGAAGCCGTCAAGATGATTCAGGACATTTCCAGCCAGACCAACCTTCTTGCAATGAACGCATCAATAGAAGCGGCACATGCGGGTGAAGCCGGAAAGGGATTTGCAGTCGTCGCCGATGAAGTCCGTAAACTTGCAAACACGACCGACCACAACATCCAGACCGTAAGCCAGAACATCAATGACATGGAAGATAAAATCCTTGCGGGTGTCCAGGCAATGCAGCAGGCAAAAAGCGCGTTCAATTCTATTGACAAAGGCGTTGAGCAGACCGCGGATATTGTCCGCCGCATTTCCGAAGCAGTCGAAGAGCAGAGGGTCGGCACCCAGGAAACTCTCGCAGCGTCTCAGGAAGTCGTCAATTCAATCCAGAGCATCAAGGAGCTTGCCGCAAGTCAAAGGAAGCACACCGACAATGTTTATGACAACACAAAAAACATCGTCGATTCTTCAAACAACATAACGATGTCGCTTAAAGAAACTTCCGATGCAGCACAAAACCTGAGCACGATTCTTACAGGCGTAAGCGACAGCATCAAGGACAATGACAAGGCCGTTCAAAGTATGCAGCATACGATACTAAGCTTCAAAACTGAATGACATTTTTAGTCACTCAAAAACGGGGATGTGCGTCGTATGATGTGCATCCCCTTTTTTAATTTATCAAAAACTCAATGAGGTATAAAATGAATTTTAAAAAACCGTATTTTAAAAGCGAATATAAAAACAAACTGGTACGCATCTTCGTTCCGATCATGCTGAGCAATCTCATATCGCAGATCCAGATGCTCATTGACAGAATCTTTTTGGGACGATTGGACATCCTTTACATGAGCGCAGTCGGAAATGCAACGGCACCGGTCTGGACAACCATGTCTTTCGTCTACTCGCTTTCGATGGGAGCTTCGATTTTGATAAGCCAATCGGTCGGTGAAAAGAAAATAGAAAGCGCAAAAGACTACGCCGCCTCAATGATAAAATTCCACAACGTGATTCCAGTCATTCTCTTTCTCTTCTGGTTGTTCTGCAGTCCCCTCGTATTCAATCTGATGGGAGTCACTGAAAACGTAATCGGCTTGTGCATCACGTATACAAGAATCCTCTCGCCGGTATTTTTGATAATCGGACTGGGCGCATCATTCGGAGTCATATTCCAGACATCGAATTATACCAAGCCGCTTGTGCTCTACGGACTCATCCGCTCGCTTTTGAACATCCTCCTCGATTATCTTTTGATATTCGGAAATTTCGGATTCCCGCGCATGGAGATTGCAGGAGCCGCACTTGGAACGACAATTGCAGAATATGCAGGAGCCGTTTTCATTCTCTTCATCGTAATTTTCCAAAAGAAAAAATTCTTTACATGCCCAGGATTGAAAAGGATTCTCAATGCAAAAATCAGGCCGTACCTGCGTTCAGTAAAACTCGGCATCAATTCGGCACTTGAAGATTTGCTCTGGAACCTCGGAAACATTCTGATCATAAAGATTTTGAACACGATCGATGAAAAGGCGGCCGGAATTTATTCAATGGTCTTTGTGATAGAAGTTCTTTTTGTCGTAATCATCGGGGCAATAGGAAGCGGAACACTTACGGTAAGCGGAGAAGCGGTCGGTGCAAAAGATTTCAAAACCTACCGGAGCGTCGTGAAAACCGCAGTAAAATGGTCTTTCCTTGTTGCGGCGTTCGCACTTATTTTCGTTTCGATTTTCCCCCGTTTTACGCTCGGCATACTCACAAAAGACCCGGAGATAATCGAAATGTCCGTAATCTACATAATCCTTGTAGCGGCAAATCTTTTCGGAAAGTCCGGGAACATGATCATCGGAAGCGGAATCCGCGGTTACGGTGACACACGGTGGATGCTTTTCACGCAGATTATCGGAACAATCGGTGTAGTCGGAATGGCATC
>JAFPKH010000021.1:0-3694 GCA_017424825.1 Treponema sp.
ACATAAGTCCCGAAGAAAAATGCAGCGCACTCAGCGGAGGAATGTTGCAGCGTCTTATTCTTGCGCGGGAGCTTTCACAAAATCCAAGCCTGATAATTTTATGCAACCCGATGCACGGACTGGACATAGAGGCTCAGTCAAAACTTGTAAAAAAAATAAAATCACTTGAAGCTGAAGGAAAGGCAGTGCTGATTGTCGGTGCGGCAGATTTTCCGCTCACCTTATGCTCAAGGGTCTACTCGATTGAGGGCGGAAAAACAAAACTCACTTTTGAAAAAAAATCCGGGGGAAATCAATAATGAAAAAAAACTTCCTTCCATTAAATAAATTAATCTCCATCCCGATTGGAATTATCGTCTGCGTCGTGACTGTCTGCGCGTTTTCAAAAAATCCGGGAGAACCGCTTGCAATGCTTTTCACGGGAACGTTCACGAACAAATATTATTTCGGCACAATGCTGAACTCGGCGGCCTTTTTGATGATTGCGGGACTTGGTTCTTCGGTCGCACTCAAATGCGGAAACATGAACCTCGGAGGCGAAGGTCAGATATACCTCGGCGGCTTCATAGCAGGTCTGATTCTGTCATCGGATTTGAAAATGCCCGCCGCAATTGTTTTTTTGTTTGCAATCCTCTGCGTAATGATTTCCGGCGCATTGATGGCATCGGTCTCGGCACTTTTAAAAGAAACAAAGGGTGCGGAAGTTTTGCTCACGACATTCCTTGTAAGCTCGGCAGTCCTTCCATTGATTGACGGAGCGATAACAGCATCAAAAGGCGGATCGGGACAAAATCTTCTTGCGCTTCCATACATAAAAGAAGAATTCAGATTCGCAAGAATCATGCAGCCCTCGCCCCTCACATTTACTTTTTTTGCCGCATTGATTTTCTGCGCCGCATCATATTTTATTTTCACCAAAACATTTTTGGGAAGACGAATGAAACTTTGGGGAACGGCTCCCCTGTTCGCTTCATACTCGGGACTCTCATCAAAAAGAGCGTCGTACATTTCACTTTCAGTCTCAGGCGCACTGCACGCACTAACAGGAATGTTTGCGGTCTGCGGAACTTATTTTACGTGCCACAACGGATTTTATTCCGGCATGGGATGGAACGCATTGAGCGCGGCATTAATCGCTTCATCAAATCCGCTCGCACTGATTCCTACATCCATTTTTCTTTCGTGGCTGTACACGTCGGCAGGAAGGGTCTCGCTCACACAGGGATTCGGTTTTGACATAAGCGGAATAATTCAGGGCGCAATTTTGTTTTCGGTTGCATTGAATTTTGCGGCAGGCAAGAAAAACGGACTTAAATTCGGGAGGACAAAATGAACGCATTCACTTCAATCATTTTCATTGCATCCCCTCTCCTTCTAATAACGATGGGCGCACTCATAAGCGAATATGCCGGACGGCTTGCGATGTTCATGGAGTGCATAATCGGACTGGGCGGATTTTTTTGCTACACATTCACAGTTCTTACCGGAAATGTTTTTTTCGGCGTACTGATTTCCGTGCTGATTTCGACATCGCTCACCATGCTGATTGAACGGATTTCAACAAAGATGAACGCAAACATGTTTTTGTCCTCGCTCGCAATGAACATGATTTTTTCATCGCTTTCCACATTGATTTCATCAGCGGTTTTCGGAACAAGGGGCGTGCTTTATTCAGAAAAATTTGTGTTCGCACAGACCGACGCAAAAATCGTTACATCAATAATCTGCATCACGATTTCCGCAGCATTGATTGTGTTCCTGCGACTAACGACACCCGGACTGAAACTCAGGATAACGGGAAGCGACCCGGACGTGCTTGTTTCAAAAGGAATATCTCCGGACAAATACAAGTGCGCCTCGTGGATTGCTGCATCTTTTTGCGGCTCCCTCGCAGGATGTTTTTATGCGCTGCGTCTTTCTTCATACGTTCCGGGAATGTCTGGCGGAAGGGGATGGACTGCATTGGCGGCTGTGTTCCTTGGACGGAAGCACCCGATTCTTGTTGCGGCATCCGTCCTGGTTTTCTCCATCGCGGAATTCGCAAGCTCCAACATACAGAACATTCCTCTTTTTTCATCGCTACCGTCATCGGTCCTTCTTGCACTTCCGTATATCATTTCGATAGTTCTAATAATCGTGGTTCCGCAAAAAAAGGATGTGCCGGTAAAATAGCACAATGCCAGTAAATGACACTGCACCTATTTCAAAAGTTTCTTGATAAAACTTTTTTCCTTCATGGAAATCTTCTTGTCGGCGGAGCATAGGCAGATGCAGAACGAGACCATCTCCGATTTTATTTCCTTACTGATTGCGCCGAGAAAATCAACTATACCGTCGGCGGATTTCTGTATGTCACCGTCACCCGAAGATGATACAAGCTCCGCAACTCGGTCGTAGGAAAAATCAAGGCCGGTGGCATCTCGGACAAGGGAATACTCCTCGACCGAAAGTTTTCCATCAGCAGAGCAGGATGCAAGGACAAGCACCTCGAAGCTTTCCATTCCGTTTGCCACTACCTCCAGCGCAGGATAGATGTCGTTGTAAAGTTCCGAAAGCATCTCCCTTCTCTCGTCATAGCTGAGTTTTTCATATTCCCTAAAAAGTTTTTCAATCTCAAACATAAGCACCTCTAATCTGATTAATGCTTCCCATATTAATCAACATTCCCTTAATTCTATCACAGTTTTTCATAATCCGCACTAAATTCTTGATAAATCAGCAGGAATTGTCGGACAAAATTTGACATTCATAACACAATGTATTACACTGTAGATACAAAATTTTTTGGAGGCGAAATATGGCTACAATAAGCATAAGGACGAACGACGAGCGGAAATATTCTTTCGAGGGATTCTGCGAGTCCATCGGAATCACGGTTACATCCGCATTCAACATGTTTATGACTGCCTGTCTTCGTGAAAACAAGATTCCGTTCGAACTGAAATCCGACCCGTTCTGGAGCGAGGAAAATCAGGCGAGGCTCAAAATTTCATTGGAGCATGCAAAGCAGGGAAAACTTAAAAAGCATGAAATCAGCGAGGTCAATTGATGGACAAGCTTTGGACCGATGAAGCATGGGAAGATTTCTTGAATCTTCACTCCGACAAAAAGCTGGTTAAAAAACTTGACGCTCTGTTAAAAGATATTGACCGGAACGGTTACGACGGAATCGGGAAACCAGAGCCTCTTAAAGATGATTTATCCGGTTACTGGAGCCGACGGATTGATGATTACAACCGCATCGTTTACAGGATTGTAAAAGACGGAAAAAAATCTTATGTTGAAATTCTGCAATGCGGAACTCACTATCACAAATAATAACAGAGGAGAAATTATGGAAACAGAAAACACACCATGGCAGAGCTACGTGGGCATGAACAAAGGATACAACATGATTTTCGACAGCTGGCAGGAGATTTCGGAAATAATCACACCGGAAGCCAACAAGGCCGTGAACATGGCGCTCAGGATTCTGGACGAAGCTTTGGACAACGTTAAGGCAACGGTAATTTCAACCAAGCCCGGAGCCGCAGCACAGCCGGAATTAAAACTTGAGGTCGTGCAGGGAGGAGAATCCGATTCAGAAAGCGGCGAAGAAGAAACTGAATCTGAAAACAAAAAAAATGACAAATCAAAAGAAAAAAAATCTTTCGGCGGCTTCAAAATCTTCGGAGGAAAAAAATAAAACAGACGG
>JAFPKH010000194.1:0-4824 GCA_017424825.1 Treponema sp.
AAACACTGTGTCTATGGCACCCTTTTTTGAAATCTCCTCGACCGTCTGAATGAATTCATCGCGGAGAGTGCAGCAAATGCAACCGTTCTGCATTTCGTACATTGCACTCTGTTCAACCGCACAGCCGTTTTTCTTAATGATTTCCGCATCAATATTTATGCTGCCCATGTCATTTACGATGAGCGCAACTTTCCTTTCTTCCTGCCTCAATATTTCATTGAGAAGGGTTGTCTTACCGGAGCCGAGATAGCCCGTGATCAACGTAAGAGATTTTTTCATTTTGATTTCCTTTTTTTTCAGTTTGATAAAGTCTGGTTTTTAAAAAGGAATTCAATCGTTTATGCGGATTTTTTGACTGATTAAAGAGAATGTATTTGAAAAATGATTTTCACAATGGAAAGATTTTTTTTCATAAGTTTTTGTCGCATGGATGCTTGAAACGGCAATGGTAAATATAAATCCAAGAAGACTGAAATTCACGCGGACAAGTTCCATCACAAAACAAACCGGACAGTCATCATGGTCACATTCATGCCCGGCTTCCATGGTCACGAATATTATTGAGGAAAGTGTCAGAAAAAGAAATAGGGCCGCAAATACAGCTTTCAGTGTTTTTTTGTTTTCTTTCTGCATTTTTGGCACAGTCCGTTAAGTGAGGAGGTTGACAAATCAATTACAAGGCCGAGTGACTCTGAAATTGATTTTAAATATCCCGACGTGGCTTCATCGCTCAAGTGGATTACGGAGCCGCATTTGTTGCAGTGAAAATGGATGTGGCTGTCGCATTGTCCGTCCTCTTCGGACTGCTGATATACAAATCCATCCGAAACAGGTGACTTGAACTTTATGAGTTTTCCGCTTTCCGTAAGTTTGTCAAGATTCCTGTATACTGTCGTCTTGTTCACATCCAGGCCATTGTCCTTTAAAAAATCGTAAAGGCTTGCGGCGTTGAACCCATGCTCACGGTTCTGCGTGATAAACTGAGAAATCAAATCCGCTGTCTTGGTGTGATACGACTTTTGCAACATGGTTGCATATTATAATAAATGAAAAATAATGTCAACACTTTTGCAACTGAATTGCATTTTATCTTTGTGTGAGTCCTGGGCTTATGATTGCGGGCGAAATTATCTGCGATTTGATTTCTTGATGGCTGCAGAATGATAGAATGAAATCAGTGCCGAAGAAACCAGTATGCTTCCGATTATGTCGGTGAACCAATGGACTCCTGATACAAGACGGCAGACTGCTGCTGCTGCCATGATTGCATAGCAGATGAGCCTTATTGCAATCGCAGCGCTTTTATTTTTTATGAAATTGCAGAGAGCATAATGAGCGGTTCCGAAAACAGTGAGTATAAGCATTGTGTGCGTTGAGGGGTATGATGCTTCAAGCCCGTCTTTTCCAAGTATGGGACGGAAATTTATTGCAAGCTTTTCAAAAAGAATGTAAAGCAGGATTACGGCTATGTATACGACTCCGAGCATCAGGATGGTGCGGTCAACTTTCATGAGCGTGTTTCTTTTTATGAGCTGTGCTATTCCGATGATCGCAAAAATTGCTGCAAGACCGATTGCCGCAAGACCGAGAATCTGAGTGAACGTGTAGCAGAATGCGTTTCCGCTGAAAAGATTGTGCACGGCAACGTTCAATGAAGCAAATCCGACAAGGGTTGTTCCCGGACCCACAGCCTGAACGTCAACGCATTTTACAAGGATTGTAAAAATCAAAAAACAAACGACCAGCACTGCCGGCATAAGGTACTTTTTCATAAATCACCTTCAAAAATTGATATTGCTATAATAATAAGGAAATATCCGCTTTGTTTCAAGAAGTTTTTTCACCTGCGTTTCTTCATAATCTTTTCATATTCTTTTATTTCATATATAATCTACATTATGGAAAACGAAGCGATTATAAATGACTACAAAAATTTTTTGGACAACGGTAAGACTGAGCGCGAATGTGTTTCTCAGATTATTTCATGGGCAGAAAAAGCAGGATTCAAAAATGCACTTTCATGTGAGAGCCTGAAAGCTGGTGACAAAGTTTATGTGCAGAAAATGAACAAGGCCGTCATGCTTTTTGTAATCGGAACTGAGCCGGTTGAAAATGGAATGAACATCCTTGGTGCGCATATCGATTCACCGCGGCTTGACGTAAAGCAGAATCCTCTTTATGAAAAAGATTTTCTTGTTTATCTTAACACCCATTATTACGGCGGAATAAAAAAATATCAGTGGGTTACGATTCCGCTTGCCATGCACGGTGTGATCTGCAAAAAGGACGGTTCTACGGTAAACGTAAGAATTGGTGAGGAGCCGGGTGATCCTGTGTTCTGCATTTCCGATATACTTCCTCATCTTGCGCAAAAACAGATGAAAGAATCTGCCGCTGATTTTATTCCAGGTGAAAATCTTGACTTGATTTTTGGAAGCGGATGTCCTTCAAAAGATGATGATAAAAAATCAGATAAAAAAGATGAAAAATCTTCCGCAAAAAAAACGGTGCTTGCCCTGCTGAAAGACAAGTATGGTATTGACGAAGATGATTTTGGATCTGCAGAACTTGAAATCGTTCCGGCCGGATGTGCGAAAGATTTAGGATTCGACCGTTCTCTTGTTCTTGCCTACGGACAGGATGACAGAAGCTGCGCATACACTTCCGCAAGGGCATTGATCGAATGTGCCGGTGTAAAAAAAACGGCATGTTGTATCTGCGTTGACAAAGAAGAAATCGGTTCTGTCGGTGCCACGGGAATGGGAAGCCATCTTTTTGAAAATGCGCTTGCAGAAATAATCGCAAGAACTGAAAACGGGTATTCGGATCTTTCCCTGCGCAGATGCCTTTCAAACAGCAGCATGCTTTCAAGCGACGTAAATGCGGCCTATGATCCGATGAATGCAGATCTTTTTGACCGTGCGAACGCAAGCTTTTTGAACGGCGGAATAGTCTTCAACAAATATACGGGAAGCCGTGGAAAAAGCGGTGCCAGTGATGCGAACCCGGAATTCATTGCAAGGCTCCGTGGTCTGCTTGATAAAGAAAGCGTCAAATATCAGATGGCTGAGCTTGGCAAAGTCGATCAGGGCGGCGGTGGCACTATAGCGCTTGAATGTGCCAAATACGGCATGAATGTCCTTGATGCCGGTGTTTCTGTGCTCAGCATGCATGCTCCGTGGGAAATAACTTCAAAGGAAGATATAATCCAGGCGCTGAATGCATACAAGGCATTTTTGACGCTTGACTGATTTTGACCGCTGATTAATCCGCTTTTGGGTTAATCAGCGTTTTTTTTAGATGTTTTTTACGATGATTCCACCGCCCATGACCACGTTGTCTGAATATATCACGGCAGACTGTCCCGGGGTTATTGCATTTTGCTTTTGTGCAAATGTAATTTTCCACGGCTGACCTTTGTACTTGTATGTGTCTGTTTCAGGCGGATCGTAGCGTTCTACAACTGCAAGCGAATCTTTGCTTCTGAGACGGATCTTTACGTTTGCTTCAAAAGCTTCATCCGGCTCAATTCCGCCCGGCCACTGGAAATCATCGGCAATTAATGCACCGGATGCAAGATGCTCTTTTGTCGAAAGCACAATCTGATTTTTTTCCGCATCTATTTTCTGGACATAATAAGGCTCGCTTCCTGAAACACCAAGACCACGCCTCTGCCCTATCGTATAATGTTCGATGCCCTTGTGCCGTCCAAGAACCTTGCCGTTCATATCGACGAAATCACCGGGGTTTGACGGTTTGTCTGCAAAAATCTGCTCGAAGTATTCGGAACCGATGAAATCCTGGCTTTCTCCTCTGTCTGCAGCCGGAAGATTGTGTTCTTTTGCAATCTTGAATACATCTTCTTTTTTCATCAGCGCAAGCGGAAAACGGATTTTTTCCAAAAGCTGTGACGGGAGCCGGTAGAGAAAATATGTCTGGTCTTTTGAAAGATCGTTTGCCGTGGCAATCATGCATGGCGTTTTGTCTGTATGCCAGATTCCAGATTCCGGTCGGACTATTGCGGCATAATGTCCCGTGCAAAAATAATCGAACTTTATGTCGAGCTTTTTTATTCCTTCAAGGAGAGCACCGAATTTTATGAACACATTGCACCTTATGCAAGGATTCGGAGTCTTTCCTGCGCGGTACTCATTCTTGAAATATTCAAGCACCTGTTCGTTGTACTCTTTGCTGACATCGATCACATGATAATCTATTCCATGCTCTGCACAGAATGTCCTGCACTCTTCAATGTCTTCAGCTTCTCCGGGACCATAGCATGAATCATGGAATTTCTTTTCTGCTTCAACGGCTTTTATGTGACCGTCCCAAAGGCTCATTGTCACGCCGATCACATTGCAGCCTTTTTGTTTTAGGAGAAGTGCGGTCAGCGTTGAGTCAACCCCGCCTGAAAGTCCTACGACAACAGTACTTCCGGGTTCCGGCATGTTTTGTAAAATATATTTCATGTTTCAAACCAAACCAAAAATCGATTACTGATGGGAAAGCCGCCATGCTATTGTCTTGCGGAGATATTCGACATACGAATCATCCTTGCACATGGTTTTCCCGACAGCGTTTGAAAGTTTTGCGACCGGAGAATTATTGCACTCCGTAATCTTCATGACAATGTTGAGCGGTTCAACGTCAGTGTCATTTGCGATGTATGTTCCTATTCCGAACGCAACCTTAATTCTGTCCTTGAAATGTGCATAGAGTTTTGAAGCACGCTTGAAATCAAGGCTGTCACTGAAAAGCAAAGTTTTGTTTTTCGGGTTCACGCGCTCATCCTTGTATTTTTCGTAATAGGACTGGTAGTGCTTT
>JAFPKH010000195.1:0-3588 GCA_017424825.1 Treponema sp.
ATATCATTTCATAACTTTCGACACGGACGACGTTAAATCTTTTTTCTCCGACGAGATAATTGAAAAGTACAACCTTGACCAGCCGATTACCGTGAGCGACCGTTCCACCGAACTGAACCTTCTGAAAAAACTGAAGGGCTTCACTTTTCTTTCCGGGGTCTCCGGCGAAAACATCAAACAGGATGATTATGATTCGGAGGATTTTATCACAATCCCGCTCAAAAATATTGACAACAACACGTCGCACAATTTCAACCTGGGCTATATCACAAAAAAAGATTCAAAGACAGAAAAGATAACCCTCCACTATATTTCCGCAGTCAAAAAAATTCTGAACCTAGAATAAAATTCAACTGCGGACTATAACGAATAAAATTTGTTTGCGGGCTGATCGAGCCACCATGATGTGTACGGAACTGTGCAGTGATTTTTCAGTCCATCAGTAAAACTTTTGTTGTTGAACAAATCCGCTATTGTCCTTCCAAAATTGTACAGTCCTTCGTAGCCGAACATCTGATATTCGTCCGTGAGTTGGACGACGGGAATCCCAAGTTTTGTGACAAAGGGACGCGTTCCCGGGTGACGGCAGATGTAAAGGTCGGGCTTTTCCCTGTTGATGATATTTAAAAGCTCGTGGTTCTGCAAATCGATTATCGAAACTTTTAAATCAGGATGCGTGCCTTCGATATGAGTAAGCGTGTCAGGAATTTTTCCGTCGTCATATTTTGAATCATGGTGCCACGAGAGAGCCGCATTTACTTTGATTCCAAGTTCATCAAGAACACGGACAGCTTCGTAGGTAAACCCCGGTCCCGCCGCTATGACCGCAGTTTTTCCCGTGAACTGTTTTTTTAGCTTCTCAATTTTTGAAAGATGTTTTTCCCTCTCTTCAAGAATAATCTGCTCGGCAATCTCTTCCTTGTGGAGAATTCTTGCAATGTCCCGGAGCCATTTGTCAAAACCTTCCATACCGTTTCCGTTTATTGTCCTGACGTATGGAACCCCGTATAATTCTTCGAGTGCGTTTCCAAGATAGGGACTCAACGCACCGCATGAACTTACGGTTGCACGACTCTCGCTTATATGCGAAAGTTCTTCGACAGTGGAATTTGCGTAGAGAAAAAGTGGCTCGACATCAAAACGCTTGAATATTTTTGTGATGAACGGTCTTATGCTTTCTTCAAAGTTTTTAAAATTGATTATGTTTCGTTTTTGTTTCGGAGCTTTGACAATGTATTTAAGAACAATATAATCGCTTATGTCAAAACCGGTCGCCCACACTTTGCTTTTGATTCCTTCGCAGTGGACAGGAATAACAGGAATTGGAATTTTTTTATCAAACTCGGCTGCCACAGAATCAATGTCCTCCCCGATGATTCCGGTGACGCATCCTGTACAGATAAAAATTGCATCGGATGGATAACGGTCGTAAGCTTCCTGCACTGTTTTTCTCAATTTGTTTTCGGCTCCAAAAACGGTGTCGCTTTCATTGAGATTTGTGCATAGATAGTTCGTATTCCATTTTTTTCCAATCTTTGCGGCAAGACCTGAATAAAGCGCGGTCCAGCGTGGGATAAAAGCACTGCATCCAATCGGCGTGTGGTAGACGACCGTAACGTTTCTTATGCTGCTGAGCTGATCCATCACCATTATGGAAAGACAGGTGTTATTCTGTGTGAAGCATCGCTCACAATTTTTTATCGAGCAGTCTCTGGTTTTTGAAATCAGGGATTTTAAATCACCGGTATATGAAACGATAGAATTTAATCTGCCTTCGCGCATCGTGATTTCGGAATTGGATAAATCAAAACTCATTTTTTTCCTCCGCTCCAGTTCGGGCTAATCTTGTTTTCCTTAGATGACATATTCCGGCTGGAGATATCTTGCCAAAAATTGTCTGGTTCTTTCTTCTTTTGGAATGCTGAAAATCTGCTCAGGATTTCCCTGC
Source organism: Treponema sp. (assembly GCA_017424825.1). Classification (GTDB taxonomy): domain Bacteria; phylum Spirochaetota; class Spirochaetia; order Treponematales; family Treponemataceae; genus Treponema_D. Next base: position 1,949 of record JAFPKH010000195.1, read on the forward strand.
TCAACCACTTCGCCCTTGTCCATGTACACAACCCTGTCAGACACTTCCCTTGCAAATGCCATTTCATGCGTCACTATAATCATCGTTCTTTTTTCGGCGGCGACTTCCTTTATGAGTTTCAAAACATCGCTCACAAGTTCCGGGTCAAGCGCACTGGTCGGTTCATCAAAAAGAATCACCTCGGGATCAAGGACAAGCGCACGTGCAATTCCAATTCGCTGCTGCTGTCCGCCGGAAAGCTTTGACGGATATTCGTTCCATTTGTTTTCAAGTCCGACTTTTTTCAGATACTCCAGCGCAATATTTTTTGCCTCATCCTTTGAGATTTTTTTGTTCACACGCAGAGGCTCCATAATATTTTCGAGCGCGGTTTTGTTTTTAAAGAGATTGAAATTCTGAAAAACCATCGCGCTTTTTAGTCTCAATTCATTTATGCTTTTTTTGTTCGTCGATGCGCAATCAACATTCACGTTACCAATTTTGATTGTTCCTGAATCTGCATGTTCAAGAAAATTAAGGCAGCGAAGAAGCGTTGATTTTCCACCTCCGCTTGAACCGATTATCGAAACAATCTCATTGTCGTTTATCGAAAGATTTATTCCACGCAGGACTTCGTTTTTGTTAAAAGATTTTTTTAGGTTTTTGATTTCTATCATAATTTGTCCTCGCTAAAAAGTTTTTTTGCTGAATCGTGAAAGCTTTTTTTCAAGCGTCAATAAAAGCCGCTCCACAAACGCACAGATCGGCCAGTAGATTATTGAAACCGCAATGTATATTTCAAAATAGCGGTATGAGCGGGAGCCTATGATTTTTGCATGCGCCATTATGTCAACCACCGCAATACAGAATGCAAGGGAAGTATTTTTTATCATCGCCAAAAAAGAACTTGTAAGAGTTGGAAGCGCGATGACAAACGCCTGCGGAAGAATGACCCTCCTCAATGAATTCCATGTTGAATAGTGAAGGCTTTTGCATGCCTCAAATTGCCCGGCTTCTACAGAACTTAACGCGCTCCTGAAGGATTCTGACATGTAGGCTGCGGTGTTTAGTCCGAAAGCAAGTATCGCAAAAAATGTGCCCGGTATGGCCCTTATGTCAAATTCACTTCCGGTACTGCTCGCGATTGCGGAAAGGACAATCGGAATTCCATAGTAGACTATGTAAAGCTGAATCACCATCGGGGTTCCGCGGATAAAAGAAATGAAAACGGTTGCCAGCTGTGACAAAACTTTGATATGGAAGAATCGCACCAAAGCAATCAGCATTCCCAGTACCAGACCGATAAGCGTCGCGGTAAATGCGATGAATAAAGTTATCGGCAGTTTTGTCATTATTTCAGGAATTGTTGTAAATATATATTTGATGTCAATTAAAGATCCTTCCATATCATTCACCTCAGATTAAATTTTTCCCTTGCTGCTTGTGTCGGTTCCAAACCATTTGATTGCAAGTTTGGAGAGGGTTCCGTCCGCACGGATTTCTTCCAGTGCCTTGTCAAATATTGCTTTTACGTGTTTATTCCTTATCCCGAAAACAAGAAAGAATTCGAGCGCGTCGTTTCCATCGGCAATAAACTCCGTAGATTGCACTTGATGGAAGAAATTCCACCGCAGGCAACATCCTTCGACATCGAAGGTAAC
>JAFPKH010000196.1:0-2704 GCA_017424825.1 Treponema sp.
TCTCCTAAAACTTTAATCTTCCTAATTCTACACGATTTACAAATTAGTGGCAAAGGGTTTGCAATGAGTCCGGGAGACTCTGTCAGTCATCAGCTTTGAGTCAATATTTTGCGCTGGTTCCAACCGGGAAAATTATTTCATCAGTGTATTTGAAATTTTTGTTCAGCGCGTAGATGTCCACCGGGAGTTTTCCTTTTGGGGATGCGGCTCCGAAGACTGACGCAATTGCAACCGGGATGTTTGGTCCGTAGCCCACGTTCTGGCTTGCATCTTCAACAGGCGGCTTTTTCATTTCAAAAGAACCATAGGCGGCGATTATCGCATCGGAATCAGAATAGGCGGCAATGTCATAAGGAAGCTCGGCAGAAATCAGGACGACTTTTTTTCCAAGTTTGTGCTGATTGTCAATAACTTTGCGGACAAAAGAAAATGCGCTGGACGAATCAAAAAACTGGTTGAACTGCGATGGTTTTGAAAGCTCGGAGACAATCACGGTTACATCCATTTTTGAAAGCTGGGAAGAAAGCGAATAAAATGATTTTCCTGTGTATGACAAAAGCGTGACATCCAAATCTTTCTTAAATTTTTGTTTCACAACATCAAGGGCATATTTTACGGAAGTCGTTTCCGTGCTGTAAGGATACAAAATCCCCACGCGCTGATTTTCTTCTATTGATATAGGCAGAATCTTATTTTCATTTTTAACGACGGTCATTCCCTTTTCAGTTATCGACCATTCTTTTTTGTGATTTTCAATCGAGCCGACGAATCTTTTTGCGTTTTCAAGGCTGTTTTGCAAATCACCATGCCAAGCGAGGATTCCGTATTTGTATTTTACGCGCAAGATTCTTTTTACGGATTCATCTATCCTTTGTTCAGAAATCTCCCCGGATTCAACGGCAGACACAAGTGAAGAAATCAGCTGTGCGGAATACCGTATTTCTGATTCAGATGAAATGTCACATGACATAAGAAGTATGTCGACCCCGGCATTGATTGCAAGTTTTGCGGCATCAAGCTTTTTAAAATGCTGGGTCACCGCGCCCATGTCCATGGCATCCGTTATTACGATTCCGTCAAAGCCAAGTTTTTCACGGAGCACACCGCTTATCATTTCTTTTGAAAGAGTTGCAGGAAGGCTCACGTTTCTCCCGGTGGAAATCGATCTGTAAGTTCCTGTTTCAATTTTCGGAAACTGAATGTGGGACGTCATAATCACATCTGCACCGGATTTTATACCGCGCTCAAACGGCACAAGCTCCATGGCTTTAAGTTCATCAAATGTCTTGTCGATTCTCGGAAGTCCTTCGTGGCTGTCTGTCGATGTGTCACCATGCCCCGGAAAATGTTTCAGCGCAGAAATAACGCCGGAATTTTTATAGCCTTTGACAGAACCTTCGACCATTTTTGCCGCAAGATTCGGATTGCTGGAAAAAGATCTCAGACCTATGATCGGATTCGCGGGATTGCAGTTCACGTCGGCACAAGGGGCAAAATTCATGTTCACACCGATTGCACTCAGCTCGCTTCCGACAAGTGAGGCATATTGCTCGCTCACCGAAGGATCCCCGGACGCACCGACAAGCATGTTTCCCGGCATCCAGCAAGAGTTGTTCAGCCTGATTATATTTCCGCCCTCCTGATCTATTCCTATAAACAAGGGAATCTTGGTCAGTGAATTTTCAGATGTCGCGGCAGACTGGAGATCGTGAATCAGCGTGAGGGTCTGGGAAGTTGAGCTTACGTTCGCCTTAAAAAGAATGATTCCGCCGAAATTGTATTTTGCAAGCGCATTTTTTATCTGCGGGCTGACTTTTACGACCGACGCTTCATAGGAATTCGGTCTCTTATAAATGGAAGGCATTATCATCTGGCAGATTTTTTGTTCGACGGTCATCTGCCCAAGGATTTTCTGGATTTCTTTTTCCTGCACGGCAATGCGGGCTTCATTTTCTTTTTGAACGGACACATTTTCCCCGACCGGCTTTTCAGCTTCTTTTTCAGGAGGCAGTTTTTCAGACGATGCACACCGGATAAAAAGCAGCCCTGAAATTAAAACGAACCCTATCAAAAAAAAACTTATTTTTTTTTATTTCCACCAAAACCCTTGCTCCGTTCCACCAGAAAGATCCTATCTAAAAAATATCAGATTATATGAATATCGGCAAGGTAGAACCAAGCATGGCATGAATTATGGGGCATGGGTCGGGAAAACATGAATCTTCGCACACAAACAGATGCCGCTTTTTTTTATCATTTCCCAGAATTTTTGTTTGACGGGAAAAGCAATTAGGCATTATGATTTAGGGTACAGATGATTAATATGGAGGGTGCAGTATGAAAAAGTTCCGTATTTGGTTTTATCCGCCAATCCTCTTTTTTGCAATTTTTATGATCTCTGCATGTTCTTTCGGGAATCAGGGCGGCGCACGACTTTGCATTACGCTTCCTTACGGCACGTCAAGGCAGGCTGATGGTGAAGAATACAATTTTGAAATCAAAATCAAAAAGGAACTTGGGCACACTCTTTTTTCACAAAAGGGAAAAAGCGGGGATACTATTTCCTTTCTGCTGCCAACCGGACAGTACATCGTTGAAGGCATTGCCTGGAACCAAAGCGGAACTGTTTATGTAGCAAGGGAAAATACCTCCATAAAAGATGATGATGATGTTTTTGTCACGCTTTCAATGAAAAATTATTCAA
>JAFPKH010000197.1:0-10833 GCA_017424825.1 Treponema sp.
GGAAAGGGTGAAAAACGTGAGCCTCTCGGATTGATTGAAGAAGCACTGAGCTGCAGGTCATACTGGGGCAAAAAAGGCGGAATTACCGTAAGCGGAGGAGAGCCTTTGGTTCAGATTGATTTTCTGATTGAACTTTTTACGATTGCAAAAGAAAAAGGAATCACCACATGCATAGACACAGCCGGAGGGCCTTTTTCAAGGAATCCTGCATGGCTTTCAAAATTCGAAAAGCTCTGTTCCCTGACCGACACATTCCTGATGGACATAAAGATTATTGATCCTGAAAAGCACAAGGCACTGACCGGTCTTGGAAACGAAAACATAATCGACATGTTCCGCTATCTGGACGAAAAGAAAAAAGATGTCTGGATACGCCACGTTCTCGTTCCCGGATGGTCTGACAATGACGAATACCTTACGAAGACAAGGGATTTCATACGCACGCTCAGCAATATAAAACGCGTGGAGATTCTTCCGTACCACACGCTTGGGATCATGAAATACAAGAGCCTCGGAATCCCCTACCCGCTTGAAGGAACCGATTCACCAAGCGCAGAAAGGATCCAGAATGCAAAGGCAATACTGGAATGTGAAAAATACGACGGCTGGAAATTATAAAACCTGAAATATCAGAAAACGCTGACCAAGGCCAATAAGCATCCATCAATCAGCCGATCAGCGCATTCCTTAAAAAAAATGCCCCGGAACAAGAAAGTTCATATGCATCTCTTGTTTCAGGGCAAGAAAATCAAGCAGATTAAAGCTCGATATAGCGGCTCCAGTGAGGCTGGTTGTAGATATCGGTGAAGCGGTACATAAGACGGACGTTTCCTGATCCTACGTCCACGTTGCTTACCTCCATCTTTGACGTGACCTTCATCTTTTCGCCAAGGTAATAGCTGTCCACGTAATCACCATCATAAGTATAGTAGTCGCAGAGGAATTCAAGCGTGTCGCCGATTTCAAGCTCGGTCATGTTCTTTGCTATAACGTCGCTTGTATTTTCGTCATAATCTGCGGCGGCTCCGGCAATGTAACCGTAAGGATGGGCATCGTCAAAAACAATCCAGAGGTTCACGCGGTCTCCGTTCAGCAGTGCAGGTACGCGTCCTGTGCGTGTGCATGTCTTTCCGTCGTCGGTGGTGTCCATGTGGTAGTATGCAACGGGCTGTCCGTTTATAGCAAGCCATGTCCTGTCGGTGCGTGCAATCAGCTTGCCGTCATCAGTCCAGTCGAACACGTCGTCAAGCCCCAGGTCTATATAGCCTTCGCCGTCGTCATAGAACATGTTCATGTCAAGGGCATGCACGAGATCCCACTGCTCTTCATCAAGGTACATGAGATATTTTCCGTTGGATTCCCTCCATTTGAGCGCGCTGTCGTCAAAATAGTTGGAACTGATGTAATCTGCCGTATCCTTGACCGACATGACTTTACCGGAAAGGAAGTTGGTTCCCGTAAGTCCGCCGAGTATGCTTCCCAATGCACTTCCGCTTCCAGAACCGCCGCCCAGGAAAGAACCGAGTATGTCCCCGATTGCAGAGCTTGAAGATGAAGACGCGCTTGATCCGAGAAGGTCAAAAAGAGAACCCACCGGAGATGCCGCAGCAGAACCGCCCGATGCAGCCTGACCGCTCACTTCCACGCTTGCAAAAGCCTTGATGCAGTCCGCGTAGCTGTCGTCCATACCGATGGCATCATAATTGTCGCATGCAACGTCAACATAGGATGCATTTTTATAAGGGAAGTAGATTGAAACTCCGTATGCATTCGTCATGTTTGATGAAGTCTTGTTGTATTTTACGGCTCCCTGCAGTGCCTTTGCCAAAGCCTTAGCCTCGCTGCTTCCGATTTTGTTGCAGAGGTCAACGAGGTCAATTTGGTCGATCCTGCTGTTCGGTGAAAATTCGCGGGTCTGGTAGCGTGCATCAGAAACAAGCTTGTATTCATCCCTTGCAATCAGGTTAGTGAGCGACTTTGAAAATGCCGTGAGCTTCGAAGGAACCGTGTTGCTGAATTCCGCAAGGTCGATCACAGAAAGCGTGGTTTTTTGGCCGGAACATTTCTGGGAGCACTTTTTCACGAAATCATCGACTATGACCTGCCCCAGTTCAAGCGTAGGGGTTGAAGTGTCTGAGCCGAATTTTGTGAGCCAGTCCGTATAGTACCAGCCGATTCCGGGTTCAGTTTCTTCGGAGCTTATCAGATAGTCAGCGTAGTTGTCGAGAAGGAGGGCAGTTTCTGCAGTTGCCATGAGGCATGCGTCAAATCCGATGAAATCAAATTTCAGGCCGCCGTTTTTGAGCGCCTTGTTGATGCCGGAAAGCGTCATTGAACCGCTCTTCGCAAACTTTTCGTCATAGCCGAATCCTGAAACGGAGCCTCCGCCGTGATCCCAGAAAATAAGTCCGTAACGGTCAGCCGGATAATTTGACCTGCACCACTTTATATATGAAGAAAGGGTGTTTGGATCAGTCATGGCTTTTTTTCCGTCATCATCGACAAGCGTCCTGATTTTTCCTGACTCGACCTTGTAAATCTGGTTCACGGAATTCGATATGCCCGAAGTCTTCCAGGATTTGCAACCGCCTGTGTATACTATAAGGTTTATTTTGTCACCGATGTCAGCGGCCGCCATTTCCCTCAAATCCGAAGAAGCCATGCCGTTTTTTGATTCAAGGTCGGTTCCGCACATGTACACCATTATGGTTACTTTGTCCCTTCCGTTACCGGCAATCTGGGTGTATTTTTCCCTGGAGCCTACAGCAACGGAATTGTCAACCCTTGTATATGACGTGGCAGATTCCACGGAAGATGAAGATGATGATACCGATGATGACCCGCTTCCTCCGCCGAAAAGCCCGGTGATTCCTTCGAGTATTGAAGATGAAGAGGTTGATTCCGTCGTTTCGTAATATGAATCCTGCACAGGTGTCGTTTGGGCACCATGACCGCCGCACATTTTTACGACAAGCACTATCACGCCGATTATAGCCGCAAGACCGATTCCTCCGCCGCCGATTGCCTTTGAGCTTCCTCCGCCCGATCTGCCGCTTTGAGAGCCTCCGGATCCGATTCCGCTTCCACCGCCCTGAGAACCGCTTGGTCTGCTTCCGCTTCCTGGCCTTCCGTAGCCGCCTGAAGAACCGACCGGTCCGGTACCAAGCCCTTCGCCTCTCTTATGCACTCCCATGCTGTTGTTCGTTACATGAGTGTCTCTTCCTCCAGGTCTTTTTCTATCCATAATAAAATTCTCCTGTTAAATTTCCTATGATGTAAAAATACGGGCGTACAGTTTTGAAACGCCCATGAAATCCATGATAACCCATTTTTCAGGGGGCTTCAATCGGCGAAAACAACTGAATTAAAAGTATATGTTTTTCCGTTCCTGCTTTTGAACGAAAAGGAATAGATTGGTCCTGTAGCCGCATCATCACCGTTGCACACAACCTGAACTTCGTTTTTTTTAGGATTTCTTATGACATTATAGCTGTCCGAATAATTTGTGGTTCCGTCGGTCTGTCCTTCAATCCTTTTGTAAGCCGTTTCATATAGGCATACCGTCCCGGATTCTTCAAAGCTTCCTTCATACAGACCGACCGAGCATTGGTTGTACTGGTTGTCAAGTATGCAGTAATAGTCGCCGGGAGTAAAGAAAGAGAATACAACGTTACCATCTGTGCTTTTGATCGTTTTTCTTACATTGCTAGTAGATGGAACGCTAGTTAGACCAATCCCAATCCTGTTTTCGCCCTCACCGATCACAAGGCTTTTTTCTCCATAAAAGTTCATGGAATCATAATTAGTGTTTCTTCCGACAGGATTGGTATCAGGAGCAGCTGGATTTGCCGGACGGAATTCAAAGCACCTTACGGCCACCTCAGCGTTTGAATCTACCGGAAGTCCGTCGAAAATAACTGCAGGAATCTTGTCAGTAACATCCATCGCACGCACCTCATAGTATCCGCCGTCAGATTTGACCGAAATGCCGATCAGCCACCTGGTCAGGCCGTCATCTCCGTTCCGTGAAGGCAAAAAAGACGTTTCCCCGAAAGAAAGAGAAGCAGAAACATCAGCGGAGCAGGACAAAACGCACATTCCGGTAAAAAGAGCAAAAAGGCATACAAAAAAGCCTGTTAAAAATCTTTTCATATTCATTCCCCCTTCATACAAAGGTTAACAGCGGCATTTCCCCCTGTCAAGAAAAAAATCTTTGCGTTAAATCAGTACCGGGGTGTTGAACATCTGAATGTTTTTGTATATAATGCATTTTGCATGTGGCAGCCATTTCTTTTCATGGAAGCACACTGCCGCCAAGTGCCAGAAAATCTTAATGTATTTTTTTATAGAAGGAAACTGACATGTTACAAACAAATGAAATCAGAGTAGGAACAGCTTTCATGTATGAAGGCTCACCATTTATCGTACAGCGCATGTTGGGACAGAAATCCGGACGCGCAGGAATCACCGTAAAGCTCCGCGTAAAGAACATCGTTACGGGCGGAACACAGGATCTTGGTCTGGATGCAGGCGAAAAATTTGACGAAGTTGACCTCGTTGAGCAGGTTGTCCGCCTTTCATATCTTGACGGCGATGAATATGTTTTCCAGGATCAGACAACTTGGGATGAAGTACGCCTGAGCAAAGAAGATCTCGGAGACAACGCAGGATACCTTTCACCGGATGATGACTATGACGTGACGATCACTTTCTATGAAGGAAAGCCGGTCGGAACAAAGCTCCCGATCAACATCGTGCGCACTATCACATACTGCGAGCCTGGAATCAAGGGCGACACATCAGGAAAATCACTGAAGCCTGCGACATTGGACACAGGTGCAGAGGTCCGCGTTCCATTGTTCTGCAACACCGACGACAAAATCGTTATCGACACAAGAGACGGTTCATTCGTTGAGCGCGCAAAGGACAAATAAGAATAAAAACCCGGAGCCTCATGAAGATTCCGGGCATACGATCCACTAGCTCAATTGGATAGAGTGACAGCCTCCTAAGCTGTAGGTTGCGCGTTCGATTCGCGCGTGGGTCAACCAAAGAACCGTTGGTTTATGCTTCGTGCAGATCAGCGGTTCTTTTTTTATGAAACCACCCTGTCTTTTCCCATTCCTTTTGCAATATAAAGCCTCTGGTCAACGGTCTGCATCACCTGATCAAAGGACATTCCGTCGGCACAAGTCAAAAATCCTGCGCTTACCGTTATAAAGCGTCCTTTTGAGATTTCTATCGTCGTTCTCGTGGATTCAAGGACATCCTCAACCATCTTCAGGGCTTCTTCAGTATTTTTTTTCGGAATCAGAAGAAGGAATTCCTCACCACCGTAACGGCATGCAGTCGCACCGATCTTTTCGTTTTCATGAAGGATGGCGGCGAATTTCTTAAGCACTTCATCACCGAAAGGATGGCCGTATTTGTCGTTCACCTGCTTGAAATTGTCAATGTCGAACATGGCCAGATGAAGGTTTCCGGTTCCGCCCATTGCCGCGATTGCAAGGGTAAGGAAATTCTTGAAATAGCGCCTGTTGTAAAGCCCCGTAAGTTCGTCGGTGTTCGCCTGATTTTCATAAAGATCCGAAAGATGCTGGATTTTCGACCTGTCATAATAATTCTGCTTTGAAACCGAGAATGCAAAGAAAAACAAAACCACGCTGCAAATCTCAATGCTGCACAATCTGTCTATGAAAGAATCTGTTTCTGACATGGGAATGAAGCCTTCAGGAAATTTCCGCCAGAGAAAAAAAAGAAGCGCATCTTCCAGAATGGTTATGATGAAGAAAACTATCCTTGTCTTTCCGCGCAGAACCAAGGCTGTGTATACGACCGTCAGTATGAAATAGAAAGGCATTCCACCGTCGACCCCGGCATTCACGAAGAACATGAGCGGAAAAAGAATCAGCGCGCAGATTACTATGGAAAGGAGTGCGAAGAGCCTTGTGTTTTTTGTCCTGAATCCCCAGATGGAAAGGAAAAAAAGGAATATGAACGAAATAAGAGGCAGCATTACGGCAAATGTCGGAAGCCTCAGAAGAAGCGACTCGATAAAACCGAAAAGTTCCCCGAGCATGGCACAAAGAATCATGGCATAAGTCACGCGCTTTTCAAGCGGCACATGCAGGGAGAATATGTTTTCTTTCAGGGCTTTGAAATAGGCAAAAAAGCGTTCCATGCGGATAATTATACCCCCAATCTTTTTTGCCTTTCAAGATTCAGCCGCTGATTTCTATGCTTTAACCCCGAAAAAGTTCATTTTTTCAGAGCCAGACGCTATTTTTTTGCGATAGGTGCGCTGGAATTGACTATGTATGTTCCTGCGTCTGCAAACTGTTCCATTGAATCGACCTGCTTTTTCCAGTATGCGGCTTCGGTCTTGGTCGTGTATGGTCCTACGCGGACTCTGTAATAGAGCGTTCCGTCCATCTCGAAAGTGAACACTTCGCACTGAACCATGTTCTTGTCAAGCACGGCGCGGGCTTCGTCTGCCTTTTTCTTGCTTGAATATGAGGCTGCCTGAACCCAGTAGCGGTCAGGAATTTTTGAAGATCCGTCTTCTTTTGCAGCCTTGGAGCTTGCGCTTGCAACGGCAGGCTTTGATGATGCGGCGGTCTTTGATTCAGCAGGTTTTGCGCTTGCAACAGATTTTTCTGAAGATGTCTTTGATGCCTTCGTGCTTTCGTCCATGGTCTTTGCCATTTCACCGCGTCTTGTGTCTGCGTTCTTCATGGCTTTTTCTGCAGCCTTGTTCTGTGCGGTTACGGAGCTTGCGGCTGAATTACCGGACGTGAAATCAAAAGTGGTCGTCACCCTTCCGTCCGATGCCACGCTCTGGCTTTCTGATTTTTCAGCGTCTTTTGAGTTCTGTGCGGAAGCTTGCGAAGATTCAATCGTTGCGGTTGATTTTCCCTCCGCCGGATATTCAAGTCCTTCGGTCAATGAAGAACCTGTAAGGGATGCGATTTCCGTCTGAGAAGATTCGACCGGCTTTTCATCCTTTGAAGAAGACGTGACTGCTGAAGAAACATCGTCTTTTTTCGCTGATTCACCCGTTGTTTTCGGACGGGAGCTTTCTGAATAAGGCGCGATCCAGATGTCGTCGGAGTCTTTCAAGCTGATGGCCGTAACGTCATCTTTCTTTTCATTTGCAGCCCTCGACATAAAGAAGGCGGCACCGAATACTACGCACAAAAAAATTCCTGCGGCAATCAAAATCCACAATGTTCGTTTTTGTTCCATTTCGCTTTCCCCATACGTTTTTTCAATCCGTAAATGATTTTTTCAAGCCTATTTTCAAGGCTCTTCTTTGAACCGATATTCCGTACTTTTACAATATCGGCACACGAGGCTTTATATTTAGCGAAAAGATTTTTCTGGCTTTTGAAGCGGTCGACTATCTGAGAAGATGAAAGTCCATCCCTTTTTTTAGCGCGTATGAAACGGAGCCATGACGGGGAATCTACATAAATCACGGCATCCATTTTTTTTATGAGGGGAATCTTGTACAATACGGTCGCATTCACGATCACGTCTCGTCCATCATTCCGGCGGAGATATTCATCGAACATTTCAGAAATCTTCGGGAACACAATGCTTTCCTGGCGTGAAAGAAGATCCGGGTCACGGAAAATAAGCGCGCCCAGGTTCCTTCTGATTATGCGTCCGTCAGAATCAACGAGCGGAATGTTTTTTTCCGCCGCAATGCCGGAGAACGCCATGAGGATTTCGTCCCTGCATGAATCCACGGCATCATGGGCAAGAAGATCCGCATCCACGCTGACAAAACCTTTTTTGCAAAGTATGTCCGACACGAAATTCTTACCTGAAGCCATGGGTCCCGTTACGCAGACTATCAATGGAATTCCCCCCAGTTCTTTCCGTATTCTATGCTCACGCGGAGAGGAACCGAAAGCTTCACGACGTTTTCCATTTTGTCTTTTATGAGCGAAAGGGCTTTTTCTATTATTTCCTGATTGTCGGTGCATTCGAAGATCAGTTCGTCATGAACCTGGAGCAAAAGGCGCATGTTTTCAGAAAGGAGTGCGTCATTGTCAACGGCTTCCTGAACTTCCACCATGGCTTTTTTTACTATGTCGGCGGCACTTCCCTGGATCGGTGTGTTTACGGCAATCCTCTGAGCGGCGTTCTGCTCTATTTTGTTCGCGCTGTTGATTCCGCGGATTTCCCTTTTGCGCCCCATGATGGTCTCGACATAACCGTTCGACTTTGCAAAATCAACCGTATCGCCAAGGAATTTTTTAACGCCTGAATAAGTCGCGAAATACTGGTCTATGAAATTCTTCGCCTCAGTGCGGCTTATACCAAGCTCTGCGGCAAGCCGGAAAGCTGACATTCCGTACATCACCCCGAAATTGACCGTCTTTGCAAAACGCCTCATGTCATGCGTGACTTCCGCTTCATCGACTCCGTAAATGAGGGATGCGGTCGCCTTGTGAACGTCCGTTCCGTCGATAAATGCCTTGGAAAGCTTTTCGTCACCGGAAAGATGGGCAAGTATCACAAGCTCTATCTGCGCATAATCTGCTGAAATCAGTATGGTTCCCGGAACTGAAGTGAATGCGCTCCTTATCTTGCGTCCTGCATCGTCACGCACCGGAATGTTCTGGAGGTTCGGATCCTTTGACGAGAGCCTTCCTGTAGCTGTCCCCGTCTGGAGAAAAGTCGTATGCACCCTTTCCCCTGAGTCGGCAAGCGTCGGAAGAGTTTCCACATATGTGTTCAGGAGCTTTGTCTTTCCGCGGTAATCGAGTATCTTTTTCGGAAGAGGATCGGTAGTGCGTTCTGAAAGCTCTTCAAGTACCGCCGTATCCGTGCTGTATCCTGTCTTTGTCTTTTTTCCGGGAACAAGCCCCCTCTGCTCAAAAAGAAGTGTCTGGAGCTGCTTGGTGCTCGCTATGTTGAACTCGTACCCCGCTTCCTTATATATGTCCTTTTCCTGATTTTCTATCTGCTCTTTTAGTTCCTTTCCGTATTCGTTCAGAGAAGCCTTGTCCAGATGGATTCCGTTCTGCTCCATGCGCACAAGAACCGGGAGGACTTTCATTTCCATGCCGGAATAAAGCCCTTCCAGATTTTTTTCCTTCAAAAGCGGAGCCGCCATATCCCAGAGCTGCCATGTAAAATCCGCGTCTTCTGCTCCGTAAGGGCATGCCGTTTCAAGCGGAACGTCGGCAAACACGGATCCTTTCGGAACTATGTCCTTGAATTCAATGCCTTTTAGACCAAGCTTCGTTTCAGAAAGATATTCAAGCCCGTAAGGTGATTTTCCGAGCGCATCGGGATCAAGCAGCCAGAACGCGACCATGGTATCGACAATCCTGCATTTCGGAACGCTTTTGTATCCGTTTGCATAAAGCACGTGGAGATCGAATTTTCCGTTGTGCATTATGACGGTCACGGAAGGATCGTCAAAAAGACGCGAAAGCTGTTTTATGCACGCCCTTTTTTCAATTGTCTCAGGAGCGAACATACCGCCCGGAAGGATTACCGGAACATATACAGCCTCTCCCTTTTTCGAGCAAAGGCTGAATCCTACAAGCGATGCGTTCAGTGAATCAAGGCCGTCAGTTTCCGTGTCGAATGCAACAGACTTGCTTTCAGATGAAAGTACGGCATCTATTATTCCCGAAAGATCGGTCTCATTTGTCACAGCCCTGTAGTTTCCGGCATTTTTCTTTACTTCAAGCGGTGCCGCCTGAACCGTTTCCCGGTCATCCTTTTTTTCTGTGCCGGAAGATTTTCCGCTTCCTGCAGATCCATATGCGTTCGCAACCGAAAAAGCACCGTATTCTTCGAGCCGTTTGGATGCTGCCTTATAATCAAGCCCTTCAGTGCTGAACGATGCGAAATCTATTTCAACCGGAACGGCGGAATCAAGCGTTATGAGCTTTTTTGAAAAATACGCGCTTTCTTTTCCGTCACGGACCTTGTTTCCTAAAGCACCCTTTATTTCACCTGCATGGGCATAGATTTCATCGAGCGATCCGTACTGGAGCAAAAGCTTAAGCGCAGTCTTCTCACCCACCCCGGCAACACCGGGAACATTGTCCGAAGCGTCACCGAGGAGCGAAAGATAGTCAAGGATTTTTTCAGGAGGGATGCCCCATTTTTCCACCACCTGATCCTTTCCGACGGTTTCCCATCCGCCGTTGTTCTTGTCGGGCTGCATTTCCTTGCATGAATCGGTCACAAGCTGAAGAAGGTCCTTGTCTCCGCTCAATATGCGGCAGTCCATGTTTTTTTCCGCGCACTTCCTTGCAACGGTCGCAATGATGTCATCTGCCTCATAACCGTCGGCACGTAGAACCGGAACCCCGAATTTTTCAAGGACTTCCTCTATCCAAGGAACCTGCGCGTGAAGGTCGTCCGGTGTTTTCTGCCTGTTGGCCTTGTACTGGTCATACATCTTGTGGCGGAACGTCGGAGTGCGGGAATCAAATGCAGCGGCAAGATACGCTGGCTTGTACTTTGCAATCAGAGCCTTGAGATTCCGGAAAAAAACAGCAAGCGCACCTATGTTCTCACCCCTGGAATTCGTCAGCGGATGATTTATGAGAGCATAATAGGCCCTGTAAATAAGCCCGTATGAATCCAAAATGTAAACCGTATCCCTGCATTCCTCTTCCATAAAATCCTCCAAAAAAATCACGATGTCTTGGAGCGGATATCTTACCACATAAACCCAAAGGTTAAAAGACATTTCCCACATCAGGGCTTCGGCATGAAATCTATAGATAAATGCAACACATGAGCGGGTCCCAGTTGACGGCAAAAAGCAAGGTAACCTCCATGAATGGCGCCTCCTTA
>JAFPKH010000198.1:0-10663 GCA_017424825.1 Treponema sp.
CAAGGAAGGAAATAGATTTTGAGCCTCACCTGAAGGACGTTACCATATTCTTCTCGGACATCCGTGGATTCACTGCAATTTCAGACGGATTCAAAAACCGTTTCGGTGAAGAAAGCCCGCGTGAAATAATCGGGTTCCTGAATGACTATATGAGCCGCATGGTCAACTGCGTAACCATTTCCGGCGGTACGATCGATAAATTTGAAGGCGACGCAATCATGGCGGTATGGGGAATCCTCCGTGACGAAGACCTTGGTTTCGAGCTTCTTCCAGATTCCGACCCGACCAAAAAAGAAAAGGAAGAGAAGCACCGCGCACATGTCATGTATGATGCAGTCAGCGCAATCCGCGGTACCATTGCAATGCGCTATGCACTCATGCAGTACAACAAGGATGCCGAGGCGTTCACGAAAGCCCACGAACATGAGGCAAAGGCAAAATACAAGCCACACATCAGGATCGGATGCGGTATCAACACAGGACGTGCCACTTGCGGTATCATGGGAAGCGAAGACAAGATGGAATATACTGCCATCGGAGACAGCGTAAACTTTGCAAGCCGTACCGAAAGCTCAAACAAGCCTTGTGGAACGGACATCCTCATAACTCAGGACACATACAATCTTCTTAAAAAAGATTACATAAAGTGCGAGGAAAACAATTTTACGCTTTCCAAGGAAAATGAAGCTAACGAAATAGTCGTGGAAATGATTCCCGTTGAATTTGAGGTCAAGGGAAAGGGTGCCCAGCATTTCTACGGTGTAGTAAACATGCCGCAGTTCAATATAGAAGAATTCTTCAGGGTTTCTGACAAAGATTTCGTACTTGATGAAGACTGCGCCCGTTGTGTCGGTCCGACTGGTCCAAAGACGTTGAACGAAATGAGGAACCTGCTCGGAATTCCAATTCCAGAATTTGAATCGGTGAACTTGAATGAAGAAGAAAACAAAATTCAGGTTAAGAAATGATTTAGCCGTTCCTTTTTGGATTTCAGTAGTAATATGTCTCATAGCCGCTTCCGTGTGCTTTCTGTTTTTCTACAGAAGTTTTTTCCGTGCGTTGGAAAAGATGGACGAAGAACCGATTGCGGAAATCACGTTCAAATATAAGACTGCACAGAGAAAATTCCTTGACCGCGTGGTTTGGGACAGATTGCGACAGAAATCACCGGTGTACAACGGAGACACCATCCATACGGCTGCTTTGTCTGAGGCTACGGTCTGGTTTGACGACGGTACGACTCTTGAGCTTGCGGAAAATACCATGGCCCAGGTTTTCAGGCATGAAGACGGTACTTTCGGTGCCGAGGTAGAAGACGGATTTGCAGTGGTAGATTCATCTTCGGGAACTTCTGATTTTATCCTCACGTCATCAGGAACGCTTTTACGCGTGACTTCCGGTACTAAAATCACCATGCAGACTGAAAGCGGTACCGTGAACGTGATAGTCCAGGACGGAAAAATCATGCTCGAAGACGGAACCGTGTTTGACGGCGGAAAATCCGTTTCCTTGGATCAGGGCGGAATCAAAGAGGACGGCTTTTTTGCGCTCAGTCCTTATTACAACGAAAAGATTATTTATTATGACGACGGGCTTTGCAACGTGCATTTCAAGTGGCAGGGCGGAAAATCCCTTGAAAACCTTACGCTCAGGATTTCGGAGGACAAGTCTTTTTCAAGCATAGTCCAGGAAATCCAGTGCGGCGGAATGACGGAAACTTATGTCCCCCTCACAAAAGGCATCTATTATTGGAGCCTTTCATCCGGTGAAAATGCGGAAAGCTCATGCTCAGGCAAGATACAGGTGGTGCAGAGCCTAAAGCCGGAACTGATCACTCCGGTTCAGGATTATACATACCAGTACAGGAAGAGCAATCCTTCGGTGCGCTTTATATGGACGGAATCAAAATCTGCCACGGCATACAATTTTGTGGTGTCAAAATCTCCTGACATGAAAAATCCGGTGCTGGAGCAGAGGTCTTCAAGCTCTTCGATCATTTTGTCAACGCTTTCAGAAGGGACTTACTATTGGCAGGTGACACCCTATTATACGGCAAATAAAATCGGGCTTACGAATCCTTCGGAAATAGGCTCGTTCAATATAGTGAAGCGCGGTGTACTTGGTGCGCCTGTACTTTACACTCCGGTCAACGGTGAATTCGTAAACAAGCAGCAGGAAAGGCTCCATCTTTCATGGAGGATGGAAAACGAACCTGCAACGTACAAGGTGACTCTTTCACAGAACCAAAATCTGTCTTCTCCTGTTTTTATTAGAGAAACAAGGGAAAATTTCGTTACCTTATCCAAAGAAGATGTTTTAAATTTGAAGGACGGGCAGTATTATTGGTCCGTGACACAGATTGACGGTGAAGGAAACGTCTCTCCTGCGGCAAAGGTGAGGTCGTTTTATGCAGTGGACGGAAAAGTCGAGCAGAGGACGATATTCCCGTCTGAAGGATATGAAATATGGCGGCCTCTCGTTGCTGACGTGAGCTTTACATGGAAGTCGAACCTTAATTTTGAGCAGCATATCCAGATTGCCGGTGATCCTGATTTCAAGAACATCGTCTTTGATTCGGAGATCAACGGAAACTCTTACAGCGGCGTGAACTTGGCTCAGGGAACGTATTACTGGAGGCTTGCTTCGGTAGGCGAGGATTTTTCCACTGCAACGAACCCGAAGAAATTTTTTGTGGTGGGAGAGCTTGAAGCGCCTGTGCTCCTTGATCCAACTGCGGCGAAGAGGGCTGTAGTGCGTCCGGGGGAAAGGTATTCGTTCCACTGGCAGGCTCAGGAAGGCGCGGATTATTACCGCATCAAGCTTTACAAGGACAACGGAGGAATCCTTCTTCTGGATGAGAATTTCATAGACGGAACCTCTTTCCCGATCAGCATGGAAGGCTATGAAGAGGGCGCCTACAGATGGGAAGTCCAGTCATATAAGTACGAGACCGAGCATTCTTCACGTAGGAGCAGCTCTCTTGGTACGGCAACCTTCTCGCTGAGAAAAATCCGCCCGGCAACTTTGGTCTACCCGATTGACGGCGTGGTCATAGACGGATGGGAAGCGATTGAAAATCCGCCTGTGTTTACATGGAGCTCCGGTGAAAGCTTTTCAAAGGCAGACATCGTGCTTTCAAAAAGAAGCGGTTTGAGTGCCGGAACGAAAGTCCTGCGTCAGACCGGATATTCATACAAGTCGGCTCCGCTTTCTGCCGGTACTTATGAATGGACCGTAAATGCAACGACGCTTGACAACCTTGACATTTCGTCAGCACGTCCGGCGTATTTTACGGTAAGCGAGATTCCTCCTTTTGCACAACCGGGGGATGCACGCACCGAAGGCGGAAACATGTTCGATGCAGACTACCTCAGGAAGACTCCTTACATAATCTTCAAGTGGCAGCCTGTACAAAGGGCGGAAGACTATATACTTGAAATATATAAGGAAGACAAGCTTGTAAGGAAAGAAATCCTTTCCGGCAATTCAACCACTGAATTCAAACTTGAGGAGCTGGCATCGCTTTCAAGGGGCGATTTTAAATGGACTGTAAGGGGAGTGCGCATGACCGATGACAAAACCGAGATACTCATTGACGGCTATAAGAGCGAAAACACCTTTACCATTGATTATTCTCTGAATTCTACGGGAGGAAAACGTAAGAACATGGGGGATCTGTATGCTCAGTAGAAAGCGTTCCGTATCTTTAATGGTTCTATATCTGTTAAGCCTGCCGTACTGGACTTTGTTCTGCCAGGAAGCGGATCCGGAAAGCAATGACTACGATTTTTTGAGCGATACGCAAAATGAAAACGCCGCAAACAACACAGTGCGTCAGCCGTTCAGCTGGGAAAGTGCCGGGGACGTACTGAAATACGGAATCCTCATCGAAAAGAAAAATGAGACGACCGGAAAATATGAACAGTATTTTACCTACGTCACGAATGAAGAGGAAACCGAATCATGCATCATATATATTGAGCCGATGCTGCCTCCTGGAAACTACAGGTCGGTGATTACGGTGTACAACATTCTCGGCGGAATAGAAGAGGACATGACGGCCTATGATGAATTTGAAGTCCACAAGGCATATAAGCCGGAGATCCGTTCAGTAAGCTATCCCCTCTACATGAGGTCAATCATTTACCTCGATGATTTTGAAAACGACGGTATAATCGACGTTGAAGGACAGAATCTTTTCATGCCGGCTACCGGAAATGATTTTGCCCCTCACACGGAATATTCCCTTAAAGGATTGGTACGCAGGATAAATCCTATAGAAGTGATTTCTCATGATGACGAGCGCAACAGAAAGATTTCGCTTCAGTTTGACATGAGGCGTCTGAGTGCCGGAACATACCATCTTTATGCCCGTGATGCAAGCGGACTGCACTCCGATGAAACTGCCGCTTCTGAACTGGTCGTAAAATTCAAGAAATGGTTCGACCTGGACATTGAGGGCGGCTACATGATGCCTGTAATCCTGCATGATGGAACTCTTCCGGAATATATGGACGCTCCGATCCTGCCTTTGAGCGCACAGGTCAGGGTGACTTTCATACCTCTGAAATTCGTATGGGGCTATATCGGTGTGGGGCTCAGGGCAACGTACAGCCGTTACAACGGAAAGTTTGAAGAATATCCGGTGGACGGAAACATGGAAACAGGACACATCCTTTTCCTCTATCAGCTTCCTGTCTACAAGCGCAGGCTTTTCGTGGAATTCCATGCCGGAGCGGGATTCACCCACTTCAACGAGATAAAATTCCATTTTTCACACGGAATAGATTCAGAATTCCTCAATACATTCTCTTTTTCAGCCGAGGGTGGCGTTTCTGCCCTGTACTACATAAACACAAGGCTTTATGCAGAGGCAGGGCTTGATTATGTCTACACCGTGAACGATGATATGAACGTGGGCATGCTTGTTCCTTCGGTCGGCATCGGATGGCAGTTCTGATAAAACCGCCGTCCTTATTGTTCCTTTTCTGATCAGTTTCCCGTCTTTTTCTGGAAATGGCTGAACGTCATGCTGAAGCTTGCCCTTCCTTGTGTGACGGAGCGCAGGCTTGTGCTGAATCCGAACATCTTGGACATAGGAGCCTGTGCGTGGACTATGTTTCCGCCCGTTTTTTCTTCCATGCTTGAAATCATTCCGCCGCGCTGGGTTATCTGGCTCATTGCGTCTCCCACGAATTCTGACGGGGATTCTATGTCTACTGCCATGATCGGTTCAAGGAGTTCCGGTGAGGCTTCGTTGCATGCCTTGTCGAAAGCTTCTGCGGCGGCAGCTGAAAATGCCATCGTGGTGGATGTAAGCGGATCGTATTTCATTGCGGTGACCGTTACCTTTGTGTCCGTGCAAGGATATCCCATCTTGATTCCGCCTGAGAAACAGTTTCCTATGCTTTCTTTTACCGCATCGTAGATTTCGTCCGGAATCTGGTTGTCTTTTACGGTGTTTTCGTATGCATTTCCTTCGCCAGTCTGTGCCGGGCTTACCTTGAGCTTTATGACGGCCGTGTTTTCTTTTCCTGCAAGAACCCTGCTGTATTCTTCCATATATTCAGCTTCGGAAGTGACGGATTCCCTGTAAGTTACCTGAGGTGCTCCGACCCTGCACTGGACCTTGAAATCATCACGGATTCTGGTCACAAGAACGTCAAGATGAAGCTCTCCCATTCCGCTTATGACGATCTGTCCGGTTTCTTCGTCTTCCCTGTGGGTGAAAGTCGGATCTTCGCGGCTCAGTATGTCAAGGGTTTCGTTGAGCTTGTCGCGGTCGCTCATGGTTTCCGGCTCTATCGCTATTGATATGACAGGCTCCGGGAATTTTACCGATTCAAGGAGGATAGGCATTCCTTCGCTTCCGAGGGTGTCTCCTGTCTGTGCAAGCTTGAGGCCAACGAAAACAGCAATGTCACCTGCGCTTATGCTGTCCGTCTGCTCCATGTGGTTTGCGTTGACCCTGAGGATTCTGTTTATCCTCTCGCGTTTTTTCTTGGACACATTGTAGACCTGGGTTCCGGTTGAAATCTTTCCTGAATACATCCTCACGAAACAAAGGGAGCCTGCTTCACGGTCATACTGGATCTTGAATACAAGGCCTGCCGGAACTTTTGATTCAGGATCGCATGGAAGCTCAATCTTTTCTTCCTCATCATGCTTTTTTACTTTTACTGCATCTGCCGGAGGAATGTCCGTCGGACACGGAAGATAGTCAATGATTGCGTCTATGAGAGGCTGAACTCCCTGGTTGTGACGGCTTGAACCGCAGAGGAACGGAATCAGCGCCCTTGAAATGGTTGCCTTGCGGATTGCCTTTACGAGCTGCTCATCGCTTATTTCACCGCCTTCAAGATAGATTTCGGCAAGCTCGTCGTCGGTTGAAGCAACTGTGTCAACGAGCTTTTCGCGCCATTCATCTGCCTGTGCCTTGTAATCAGCGGAGATTTCGGAAACCGTGAATTTTTCTCCCTCGGATTCTGCATCCCAGTGGATTTCCTTCATGTTCAGAAGATCTATGACTCCTTCAAAATCTTGTCCTGCACCGACCGGTATTTCAAGGGCAAGCGGCTGGCACTTGAATTTTTCCTTTACGTCGTTCATGGCACCGAAAAAATCAGCTCCGATTCTGTCCATCTTGTTGACGAAGCAGATTCTAGGAACGTTGAATTCATCTGCCTGTCTCCAAACCGTTTCCGTCTGAGGCTGAACCCAACCGACCGCACAGATTACCGCAACCGCACCGTCAAGCACGCGGAGTGAACGTTCGACTTCCGCAGTAAAATCAACGTGGCCCGGTGTGTCGATTATGTTTATCTGATGGCCTTTCCATGTGGTCGTAATTGCGGCGGAAGCTATCGTGATGCCCCTTTCCTGTTCCTGCTTCATGAAATCCATTGTGGCGGCACCGTCGTCAATCTCGCCGATTTTGTGGATTTTTCCTGAATAAAAAAGTATGCGCTCAGTAGTAGTGGTTTTTCCTGCGTCAATGTGGGCCATTATCCCAATGTTTCTCATCTTGTCCAGCATGATATTCTTTTCCTTAAAAATATAAAATTTAGCGGCTTCTTTGTTTTATGGAAGGATTATATAGAAAAAAACATCAGTTCACAAGTATCTTTTGGCGGGAAGGCTGAAATTCCATTGCCTGCCTCCACCGATTGTCCGCGGCTTATTTCCGTGATAGAATGTATCCATGAAACAGACGAAAGTTATTGCCGAAATCGGGACATCACACGGCGGTTCCCTTGAAAAGGCGTTCGCAATGATAGACGAAGCTTGCAATGCAGGCGCTCATATAGTGAAATTCCAGTGGGTCTATGCAGACGAAATCCTTCATCCTGATACCGGGTACGTAAAGCTTCCGGGCGGTGACGTGCGGCTCTACGACAGATTCAGGCAGCTTGAGGTAAGCCGTGATTTTTTTGCCGGCTGCTGCTCCTATGCGCATGAAAAAGGACTCATGTTTGCATGCTCTCCGTTCGGATTGAGGTCGCTTGAGGAGCTTGTGTCCATAAAACCTGATGCCATAAAGATTGCATCCCCTGAAGTGAACCACATACCTCTTTTAAAGGCATGCGCAGAATATTACGGTAAGATTCCCATAATTCTTTCCAGCGGCGTGTCAAAGCTCGGTGACATAGAAAAGGCCGTGGACATACTTACCGACGGCTCTGATAATCCGGGGGCATGGAATGAAGTGCTTCCTCCTTTGACGCTTCTTCACTGCATAACCTTTTATCCGGCTCCTGAAGAAGAATACAACGTCCGCTGCGTGGATACGTTGTCCAGGGTGTTCGGGCTTCCTTGCGGAATAAGCGACCATTCTCTTGATCCTGTCCTTGTCCCGTCATTGACCGTTGCCATGGGCGGTACAATGATAGAAAAGCACATAACGCTCAGCAAAAAGACGGACGGCCTTGATGATCCGGTTGCGCTTGAGGAAGAGCAGTTTGCCATGATGTGCCATGCCGTAAAGCAGTGCGATGCCGTTGCATGCCGATATGGAAGGGACGGAAAAGCTTCTGGAATTTCGGATTCAGAAATCAGCCGTGGTGGAATAGTTCCTTCTGCAAGGGATGAAATAATCAGGCAGATGTCGGAAAC
Source organism: Treponema sp. (assembly GCA_017424825.1). GTDB lineage: Bacteria > Spirochaetota > Spirochaetia > Treponematales > Treponemataceae > Treponema_D. The sequence continues at coordinate 8,113 of JAFPKH010000198.1, forward strand.
ATACGGAAAAGAAAAAGTGGATGCCGTTCTTGGAAGCGGGGTCAAGAGGCTTGCAAAAATCGAACGCCAGAACTACGGGCGCACCAACCGTTCCTTGCATTATCTAAGGAGCATGAAAGCAGGGGAAACTGTAGGTGAAAATGACATAGCCGTTCTTAGGACAGAAAAAATCCTCACGCCAGGCATTGCACCTGATTTTCTTGAAACCGTTGCCGGCGGAATTCTTTCAAAGGACGTTCAGTCAGGATCCGGGGTTCTTTTCTCTGATTTTATCGCAGGGAAGTGACCCGGACCTTCGTTTGCTTGGTGCGGCGGAATCAGGCTTTTGGACTGTCCATGAGGAAGTGCTTTTCAAGTGCTGAATAAATTTCAGGGCAGTCTTTTTTCAGGTTCATCGGCCGGCCTGTGGAATCAAGAAAACAGTGCTCGGACGTTCCTGTGCAGAGAAGCGGTTTTTCAGTTCCTGCATGCCTCATTTCGTATGAAAAGCAGAGCCTTACGAACGAAAGGGAAGTCACCCTGGTCGTTATTTCGATTGTGTCGTCGAAGGTTGTGCTGTGCCTGTATCTGCAGCTCAGGTTGAGAACCGGGGATGATATTCCTGAATCTTCGAGCTTCCTGTAGTTCCATCCGATCTGGTCCAGAAAATCAACGCGTGCCTCTTCCATCCACCTGAGATAGTTCGAGTGGTGTGTCACGGCCATTTTGTCGGTTTCGTAATACTGGACTTTGTGAATATATTTTGTCATTTTTTCTCCCTTTTTTTCAGCCTGTACAGTGTAATGATATTTTTCCTTTTTCTCAATCCCCCGTGTTTTGTTGGTGCGGCAGCGGCAGTGCATGATGATTTACTTATTTTCCCAAAAGTGATAAATTTCTTTTATGAATGAAAATCTAGTTTTCCGGCAGAATAGAAAAGTGTCTTCTGCGTTCATCGACAGCCAGGTGAAAATGGGAATTTCACAGACGGTTCTTATGATTCAGGACAATCTTACGGAGCTTTTCGGGCTTATGAAATGTGACGGCGTTACTTACCGCGAAAAGTTCAACGTGTTCTGGGTGTTCACTAAAACCAAAGTTGAGTTCATGCGGCGGCCAAAGTGGACTGATGAAATTTCAGTGACGACTTTCCCTGTCTCCAATACCGGGCTAAGGACGAACGTAAACACCGTCATAAAGGATGATTCCGGGAACGACATGATTTACGCGAACATGGAAGCCTGCGTTCTAAGCCTTGAAAACCACAGACCGGTCAGGCTTGGAACTTTGACTTACCCTGATTCCGATTTTCCGCCGCCATGCTTTTCAAAACCATTTGAGAAATTTCCGTCAGATTTTTCCGAAGATGATTTTGTCTATGAGCAGGAAATCCGCAGCCAGAACATAGACATGTCCGGGCACATGAACAATAACGAGTATATAAAATTCGCGCTCAATGTTTTTGACGGTGACTTTCTTCTGAGTCATGAAGTAAAGTCGCTTGAAGTGCATTACAACGGTGAGAGCCGGGAAAAGCAGAGCCTGAAAGTCTGGTCAAAAAAAATTGACGGTGCGTTTTATGTGATGATAAGCGAAAGCGGAAGAAATGTTTTTGAGATGAAGATAGATTTTTATGAATAGCAGCGGAAACAAAAAAAGAGTTTTTATGGAAGGCATCCGTGACGGAATACCGATCGGCATCGGATATTTTGCGGTCGCATTTTCGTTGGGCATCGTGGCAAAGAACGCGGGTCTTAATCCGTTCCAGGGGTTTATGGCCAGCGCGCTGAATCTTGCGTCGGCAGGGGAGTACGCGCTTTTCACTTCGATACAGGCCGGGGTGACTTATGCCGAGGTCGCCCTTGCCACCCTTGTCGTCAACGCACGTTATTTTTTGATGAGCTGCTCGCTCAGCCAGCGTTTTTCACCTGACACTAAATTCTACCATAGGTTCCTTGTAGGATTCGGGCTTACTGACGAGCTTTTCGGAATAGCAGTGGGAAAGGAACCGCCTTTGAACCCGAAATACAGCTACGGGGCTTTTTTGATTGCAATATCCCTCTGGTCGGTCGGAACCGCGCTTGGAATAGTGGCAGGAACATATCTTCCGGTCGGGATCGTTAGCGCACTTTCTGTTTCCCTTTACGGAATGTTCATTGCGATAATAATTCCTCCGGCAAGGAAAAACCGTGCCATTGCTTTCGGCGTGGTGATAAGTTTCGCGCTCAGTTTCGCATGCTCAAGGATTCCCGGAATCAAAGATCTTTCATCAAGCACACGCACGATAATCCTCACGATACTGATTTCCGCAGTCCTTGCGATAGTGAAGCCGGTTGACGACACCAAAAAATCTGCTGAAGACGCTGAAAAAACTGGAGAAGAAAAATGAGCGGAAACACATGGATTTACATACTCGTAGCATTTGCTGTCTCATATCTGATCCGGGTTCTCCCGCTTACGATTTTCAGAAAACCCATAAAAAATAAATTCATAAAATCTTTTTTATACTACGCGCCTTATGTGACATTGGCATTGATGACTTTCCCGGCAATTTTTGAATCCACGCAGATCA
>JAFPKH010000199.1:0-9696 GCA_017424825.1 Treponema sp.
CTTAAAAAAAAAGGCGATTTAGACTAATCTAAACCGCCTGCAAGAGCGGGAAACGGGAGTCGGACCCGCGACATCCACCTTGGCAAGGTGGCGCTCTACCACTGAGCTATTCCCGCGAAATATTTATAGTCCATAAATCTTCAGAATACGGACATCCAATTTAGAAAAGCGGGAAACGGGAGTCGGACCCGCGACATCCACCTTGGCAAGGTGGCGCTCTACCACTGAGCTATTCCCGCGAAAGTTTCGCGTTCACAAAACATGTTTGTCATGCTCTGCAATATTTGATTGAACCGATAATAGAATATATGAAAAAAAAAGTCAATAGGAAAAATTGCCGTCAGCACAAAAAAAATCCCCGGTAACAACATGTTTTGCAGCCGGGGAATCATTTGCACTGTTTTTTACCAGTTCAAGAATCTTATGCCGAGTTTTGCGACTCCGCTGAATGAGCTTGAGTCCCTGAGAAAGTATTTCTGGTAGCGCACGGTAAATCCGATGATCGGCGCGATGTTGTTGAACATGACTCCAAGCTCGGCTCCGCCCTGCAGTCCAAAATAGATTCCGCTTTCAGTGAACGGCATGGACATTCCTATCGTTACTCCGGCCATCGGGACAAAAAGAACTTTTCCGCCGAACACAAGAGGAACCTGCATTCCTGTGTCCATGCCTATGTTTGTCAGCTTCAGGGGACTTTCTCTGTCGAACGTGTTTTTACTTTTTGGAATCGTGTTTGTCTCGGATGAAACGTTGAGTCCGTAGTAAAGGAAGTTTGTCGTGTAGCTTGCCTCAATCTGGTATCCGGATGTGGAATTTCCCGCGATCGGGAAAGTGTATGCTCCGGTCACTCTGAACTTGTATGGGTTTGCGACGATGGAGCCGGGCATCTCCAGCTTTGATGAGACCGCGCTGTATTCAAGCAGCTTCCAGTTTCCATGCTCGTTGATCCATTTGCTTGTGATTTCATTTTTCTCGCCTACGGTGAATGTGACGAGCATCATGTTGTCTTCCTCGGTGATTTCGGATGCGCTTATTGACGGTGCGTCCTTTTTTCCCTGCAATGAATTCCAGAGCTGCCATGCAAGTGAGCAGCGGATTCCCTCGATAGGGTCGTATGCGAAGATTGCGATCAGAATGTCCCTTTCTTCCGCCGGAATTTTTGACAGTGCCGCAAGGAATGAGTCACCGCCGTATTTTGCAACCATCTTGTTGGAAACGAATTTCAGGTAAGGCTCGTATTTCTTTTTTTCATCTGATGCGGAATCAATGAACTGCTGAACCCTCTTGTCCATGGTGAGCGCGCCTTTTCCTGCCGTGAGGGATTTTGCAAAAACCTTCTGTATGAGTGCGGAAGGAATCGCGAAGTTCGTTGAGTCACGGTATGAAGCCTTCCATGTGTTCACTCCGACGACACTGTATCCTGCCTCGGAGTCCGAAGTTTTTATAAGCAGCGGTCCACCGGAATTCCCGCCGTCAATCTGGGCGGAATGCTGTATGAGGGTTGAAATCTTTGGGTCAAGAAGCTCGTCAAGCCGTGCCGTTGAATTCGTGACGTTGCCTTTTCCAAGCTGCCACATCGGTTTTCCGTCAAGCCCCGGGAATCCTGCCGACCAAACGTCCTCGCCGTCTTCAACTGCATTTGCGGCAAACGGAAGCCCCTTTCTTGAAAAGCCTGCTGGAACGGAGATCACTGCAAAATCAACATCCTCGTCTGAATAAACGACCTCAAGGCCCTTGTACTCGGAGGTGGAACCGTCAGAATTTTCAAACTGGGCGGTTACTGATTCAGCCTCGCGGACGACATGACGGTTTGTGATGATATACGGTTTTCCGTCGGAGCCATAGGCAACAAAGCCCGATCCAAAAATCCCGTCCGTTATATATTCGTCTATGTATTCTGCATAGGAATTGTATCCGGCTTTTTTGAAGTAGTCCCGGTATTCTTCCAGAAATTTGATTGAATCTTCTGGAAGCACGGAACGTACCACGCAGACATAATCCCTCAGGGACGCGGCAAAAGCATTCATGGCAAGCCATAAAAGACCCAGCGTGAGAATAAATTTTTTCATGAAAGACACCTCTTTTTTTTATAAAATCGAGCTTAAAATGCAGATTATGGCAAGTTTTATAGCAGGTTTCAGAATTTTAATCAATAATACTGATATATAATGTATAAAAGATTGGATTTATAATGAAGAGTTTTGCGAGAGAAGGGACTTGAACCCTCACGCCTAAGGCACCAGATCCTAAGTCTGGCGTGTCTGCCAATTTCACCACTCTCGCGTTACGTCAAGTTGCAAACCGGCCTTCAACGGAGTATTTCAAACCCGTATGAGCGATGGGAGGATCGAACTCCCGACCCACAGATTAAGAGTCTGTTGCTCTACCAGCTGAGCTAATCGCCCGAATATCCTGCATCAATAAAAGTGCCTTCTTTTATTTCTGCGTCCGACACGGCTCGAACGTGCAACCTACGGATTCGAAGTCCATTGCTCTATCCAGTTGAGCTACGAACGCGACTCATCGGCTACACTTTACATGTAAGACATGCGGAAGGGTGCCTGGTGGGTTTCGAACCCACGACAACCAGATCCACAATCTGGGATTCTACCCCTGAACTACAGGCACCATGTAATCGATGTATTCTAATATATCAAAATGATTTTTTTGTGTCAACGCTTTGAAGCTAAATTTTGAAGAAATCGAACGGAATTCCACGAAGATTCACGGCCTGAAAAAAATCGCGCCGCAGAAAAAAAATTCTAATGCTAAGTTTTTATTTTCCGATAATCGCTCTAGGGAAACGGCTCTGAAATTCTTTCAGGGCAATTTTGGGTTCCAAAGAACCTGTAGAGGGGTGTTTTTATGGCGGAAAATATAGAACTCGCTGAAGAATCTGCTGTGATGGATGAAGAATCTTCCGGCATCGTATCAGAAAATGTCGTGCATCAGGAAGATTTTGAAGCACAGGAACTTGAATCTGAACCGGAATCTGCTGAAGCTGATGATGCGGTTGAAGCGTCCGGTCAGGAAATTGAGGAAGAAGGCGGGGAATCTCCTGAAGAAAAGGAAGAGGAAGCCGTGGACACCGAACTTCTTCAGATTCTTACGGCACAGAGCGACGTGCTTGACTGCATGCTGACCCAGCAGAAAAAGATCCATGACAGCGTCAGGGACAGGCGTTGGAGCGACCTTGAGGAAAGCCTCAGCAACATGCGTGCATACAGCGATGCGTTCGTGAACCTTGACCAGTGCCGCGAAAACTATGTCGGAGATGACAGGACCGTTTACCTTGCGCCTGCAGTCCAGGAAGTGTATGTGAACGTAAGGACGAAGCTGTCAAGGAGCAGGATAGAGAATACTGCGCTTGCCACATATGTTTCTTCGACGAAGGAATTCGTGGACGGCATAATTGAAAACTGCATCCCTCAGTCAAGGGCAAAAGTATACGGCAGGAACGGAAGGATCATGAGCCCTACGGCAGAAAGCGTGGTTCTTGATGCCCTGGTCTAAGTCCGGGTGCTACCGTTTCTTTTCAATTTTGAAAAAAATCAGGCTGCCTTTAATCCGGGCGGCCTTCAACAGAACTGGAGGAAAAAATGGCTGGTTCATTTGGTGGAATTGAGATAGGAAAGCGTTCTTTGATGACTCACAGTCTTCAGATTCAGACTGCAGGTCACAATATTTCCAACGCCGATACCGAAGGCTACACACGCCAGAGGGTCAACGTAAGGGCATTCGATCCCCTTTACCGCCCAGATTTGGAGCGTGCTGAAACCGCAGGTCAGATCGGACAGGGAACACAGGCCGAAAGCGTCAAGCGTCTCAGGGACGAGCTTCTTGACACACGCATTGTCGCTCAGACCAACATCGAGGCCTATTGGGAAACGCGCGAAAAGTACTACACCATGCTCGAACAGATTTACAACGAGCCGGAAGAGATTTCTGTGCGCGGAAACATGGACAAATTCTGGGAAAGCTGGCAGGAACTTTCTATATATCCTGATCAGGATGCCGCACGTCAGGCGGTGGTCTCAAGGGCAGACAGCCTTACGAACTCAATCCGTCAGAGGAACCTGTCACTCACTGCAATCGGAAACCAGATCAACGAGGACATAAACGGAACCGTGCGCCAGGTGAACGACTATGCACGCCAGATTGCCGAGCTGAATCACGAGATTGTGCGCAGCCAGGCTTTGGGCGATGATCCTAACGACCTCATGGACAGACGTGACCTTTTGGTTGAAAAGCTCGGAAAGCTCATCAACGTGACGGTCGAAAGAAAGGATCCTGACGAATTCATGGTCCACACGGACGGGCAGATTATCGTTCAGGGAAGCGTCGCAAGGCAGATTGAGGCTGTTCCTGACATAGAGCAGGGCGGATATTCACAGCTCAGATGGGTAGACACGCAGTACGACGCATATTTTTCCGGCGGTTCGCTCGGTGCTTTGGTGGAACTCCGCGATGTCGATGTAAGAAGCGAGATGCAGTCACTCAACACAATGACTCTGAACTTCGCTGACCTTGTGAACGACGTGCACAGGAATGCTGTCGGAAAGAACAACGTCACCGGGCTTGATTTCTTCACTACCCATCCGTTCGTAGAAAACATCAACGGAAACTATGACCGTGACGGCGACGGAGTTGAGGATACAAGCTATGTATTCCGCTTTACCGGAACCAATGCCCTCCGTTCTAAAGAGCAGATCGGCCTTGAAGGAGAAATCACCATTTCAGGACATGACGGAAACGTTACCGTTCCTTACTATGCTACTGATACCGTTGACGAGCTTGTGGAAAGAATCAACAACACTGACGGTGAAGTGAAGGCATATCTTGACCGTGACAATCATCTTGCGCTCAAGGCAACCACCGCAAATGATTCAGGAAACCCTGATTTCGTGATCCGCCATGTGGAAGATTCAGGAATGTTCCTTACCGGATATGCTGGAATCCTCCGTGAAAGCGGTGCAGATGGAGCCTATGACTTCAATCAGGCAGATGCCGTGAATGCGCTTGCTGATGCGAGGTTCGGAGTTTCTCCTATGGTCAATCCTTCCGCATACATCCAGGTGAACGACAAGATCCATTCGGACATACAGTCAGTCGCCGCAGCTTTCCCGAACGTACAGGGAACATCCGATGCAGGGGATGCACGTGCCGCAGTTGAGATTGCCGCAATCCGTAACACGAAGGTGATGATCGGACGCAGCAAGACTTTCGATGATTTCTTTGCCGATTCAGTCACGAACGTCGGTCTCAAGGGTGAGCAGGCAGAAAACATGCTTGCAAGCCAGAACGCCATCATGAACGACCTGAAGTCATTGCGCGACAGCATTTCCGGCGTTAACGTCGATGAGGAACTTGCGGACATCATAAAGTTCCAGCACGGATACAATGCGGCCGCAAAATTCATCACGGTACAGGACGAGCTTCTTGAAACCATAATCAACAGGCTTGGAATATAGGAAAAGGACATAATAGAAGGAGCGAAAAATGAATAGAATCAGTTCCCAGTACAACAACAACAATACCCAGTACTTTCTCCGTAAGCAGGAAGTCAGCATGGCAAGGAAAAACACCCAGATCGGAACCCAGAGCAGGATAGGTTCTCTCCGTGACGATCCTCTTGCTGCAGGTCATCTTGTCCGCTACCAGTCATTCCTTTCCAGGGTGAACGTGTTCGAGAAGAACGCCCAGACTCTTGCCGACAATTTCCAGGTGCGCGAGGGATACATCAACCAGAACCTCCAGATCATGCAGCGTGTCAGGGAACTTGCCGTCCAGGGTGCAAATGGACTCAACACTCCTGAGGATTTGAAGAACATGGCGACCGAGGTTGACGAGCTTTTGAAGGAGCTTGTACAGAATGCCAACGGAGTGGGACCGGACGGAAACTCTCTTTTTGCCGGAACACGCACGAACGTCACTGCATTCGAAGTGTCCATGGGAAACGTGCCTGGTGCAAGGGAGCCTCTCATAACCGGAGTAAAATACAACGGAAACATAGACACCAACAAAGTCGAAGTTGACGAGCATGCATATCTTGACGTTGACAATGCAGGAAACAAGGTTTTCTGGGCTGAACCGAACGTTCTCATGTCACAGAGGGATCTTACCGCTTGGCAGGCAGCAGAAGACAGCGTCATTTCGGTTGACGGAATCAACATCGAGGTAAATGCAGGCGACAACGTATACAGCATTGCTGCAAAAATCAACGACTGCGGAGCTGCCGTAAAAGCTTCCATCGATCCTATGAGCCGCGGCCTCAACCTCCGCACTACGGATGCACATCAGATTTGGCTCGTTGACAAAAGCGGATCAGTTCTTGAGGACATAGGCATGATAAAGGATTCAAGCCAGATGCCTCCTTACAATATCGCAAATAACGTGAGCATTTCAGGCGGTTCGCTTTTCGATACGGTGATCGCGCTCAGGGATGCAATGCTCCGCGGTGACAATGAGGCAATCGGTTCAAGGGTTCTCGGAACGATCGACGAGGGCATGAACAACCTCAACGCAAGGCTTGCCAAAAACGGAAGCGACTATGAAAGGGCGCAGAACAACATCCAGAGGCAGTCACTCACGAACCTGAACGTCACGAAGCTTGTGAGCCGCGAAGGTGACATCGACATGTCCGAGGCTATCACCGACCTGAAGATGCTCGAATACGTAAATCAGGCTACGATGAGCAATGCCGGAAAAATGTATTCAAGCACGCTTCTTGATTACATGCGCTGATTTGATTCTTAGGGTCGCATTGGGTCCTTGTGGAAATCCGTTTGCGGCCCTTGTTTTTTTTGTTAGGTGAGTGAATGAAGGTAGAAACAAAAGTATCGGGCTTGATTGAGGTTCCGGACGATCATATCATCAAAATCCCGGCCGGGCTTCTCGGATTCGAGGAGTATACTGATTTTGCGTTGTATGACAGCGTTTATCCTCCTTTTGTATGGATGCAGTCGATCCAGGAGAAAAACCTTGCTTTCCTGATGATAGATCCTTTCCTAATCTGCGGCGGATACGAAACTAACATCGATGACCGGGAGCTTGAAAAAATAGGAATAACCGAGCCTTCCCAGGTACTTGTCATGGCGTTGGTAACCGTACCCGGAAACGGTAAGCCGGTAACCGCGAATCTTCTGGGACCCGTCATAATCAACAAGGCGACCAGAAACGGAATGCAGGTAATACTGGACGGAGACCGCTGGCCCACTAAATTCGACATAGTTGAAGGCATGAAACAGCGCCGGGAGGGAAAATAATGCTGATTCTTTCCCGCAAAATCGACGAGAAGATAAAAATCGGGAACGACATCACGCTCACGATTATCGAAGTCCACGGTGACATGGTGAAAATAGGTGTGGAAGCGCCTAAAAACGTGAAGATTTTCCGTCAGGAAGTCTTTGATGCCATACAGACCGAAAACAAGGCTGCCGCAGCGGAGATTTCCGAGGATGCACTCAAGGACATTTTTGGTGCCTGATATTTTTCGGAATCATTCTTTATTTGTGCCGGGATGCGTGCTTTCGTAGACGATTTCGGCTTCACTTTTCCTTACGTACAGAGGCCCGTCATAATCTTTGAGCGGGTCTTTTTTTTCTTCAATCATCTTTTCGGCCATATCAAAAAGCGTGTCCGCGCAGTCTGGAACTGGAGTGCAGAGCCTGAAAGCGGGTGAGTCCGGTACATGGGAAGCCCTGTCAAAAAACTGCTCAGCCCCTGGTCCTGCGAGTATGATCGTATCTTCTGACGTGAAAAGCGCAAGGATTTCTTCCGTAGTCATGTCCGAATCTCCGCGGATTTTTTTACCGTCGGAATATACGGCGCAGAAAAATTCATCTTCTTTGGCGGCTATCAGGCAGAGTACCATGTTCTTTTCGTTTCTGAAAGGCCATCTGTATGCGTCCAATGAAGGAATTCCGTACAAAGGCGTTCCGAAGCTGAGCGTGAGTGCCTTGAGCGTGCTCAAGCCAAGCCTTAGTCCTGTGAAAGTTCCTGGTCCGAGAGTGGATGCAGTGTAGTCAAGTTCGCTTGGTGAAAGCTCCGCCTCTTTCATTACGTAGTCAATTGCCGGAAGAAGCTTTTCCGACTGCCTTGTGCCTATGTCAAGCACGACCTTCACTGATTTTGAGCCTTTTTTTGCGGCTACGGCTATTTTTGACACCGCGCAGTCTATTGCAAGTGCGTTCATCGGTCTATACTCCCGTTTTCCCAGTTTTCCATGCGGATTTTCCTTTCTCCGTTTTCTTCAGGGCTTATCGTCATCCAGATTGTTTTTGACGGCAGTTCGGATTTTACTTTTTCGCTCCATTCGATTATGCATACTCCGTCACCGTAGAGCATTTCGTCAACGCCGAGGTTTATGAAATCTTCCGCACCTTCGAGCCTGTATACGTCCATGTGGTATAGCGGCATTGATTTTCCGTTGTATTCGCTTATAAGACAGAATGTGGGGCTTGTTATGCATTCGTCAATGCCAAGTGCTTTTGCGATCCCCTTGGTGATGGTCGTTTTTCCTGCGGCCAATGTTCCGGTCATGGCGATTATGTCACCGGGCTTGAGCAGTGCGCCGATTTTTTCCCCGAGAGCGATCGTTTCTTCCGGGGTCTTTGTCTTGAATTCTAAAGCTGCCATAATCAGACTTGCGGAAGCGCTCCTTTTTTATAGAGGTCGTCGATGAATTCCCTGAGCGACTTTTTTACCGGCATGACGGGATAATTCAAGCTTGCCGGAAGAGGATCTATCTCTATGTTCCTTTTTCCAAGCGGATTCACTTCAATGCTGAACCTGACGGGAACGGAAACATGCTGGGAAAGAATGTCAAGTACGGCAGTTCCCCTGTATTTGTTGAAGTAATAAATATATCCCTCTTCTTTTGCAATAGAGTTGATTTCTAGGACTTTCATACTTTATAGAATAACCCAAATCCGGCAAATATACAAGGATTATGGGCTATTTTTCCTCCTTGCCGTTGCTGTATCCGTATACGTGCGCATATATCTGGTTTTTCACCGCCGTCTGTATGTCGATGAACTTTATGTGGTAGTTCGTCCTGTCGGATTCAAAATCTTTCGTAGTTGAGAGTATGATTCCGACCGCTTCCATATCGTTGCCGTCAATCTGGAATTTCAGGAGCAGATAGTGCCCGGAAAGTATGTCCTTTGATCCTGACAGGCTGCATCCCGCCGCTGAAATGTCGTCTATGGTTCCGTTTATGCTTTCGCCGAGGACTGCATATCCTTTCGTGTTGCCGGTGCTTTTTGCCCTTGGTTCGACTTCAGAAAATATGCACGGAACGTTTACGTCCACACGCCTGTACTTTCTGCGCTGTATCGGCTCCAGTGATTTTGCGGGCTTCATTATGAGAAGGAATTTTCCTTCCAAAGCTTCTTCGTAGCGGATGACCCTTGCCTGCATCAGATAGGCTGAATTCATCCCGGTGCCTGGAACCGTTAGGAAAAATTTTGAGAGCGGGGCAGGCTTTCTTTCGTTTATGAAAAACATCTTCGGTATTTCGACCGTAGCACCCTGGGGATTCTGTTTTGAAAGAAGCAGCGTCCAGTTGAATCCTTCCGAATCTTTGAATATGAGTTCCTGGCCTTCCTTCAGTTCCGCCGATGAAGTTATGACAGAATTGTTCTCACGGATTTTTTCAAGCTTCCTCATCATGGAAAAAAGAACCGCAATCTGTTC
>JAFPKH010000200.1:0-8095 GCA_017424825.1 Treponema sp.
CCGTTCCGCACATTTGGTTAAAATGATGCTGAATCCCTGAAATCTTTTGTTTGGAAGGGAACCGATTTGCATGAACAAACAATACTTTTCCATAAGAATCATTGGTGTGCATGGGCAACGACCAATTTTTTTAATCTCAGGGCTTCAGCATGACAAGAACAATGGACTTTTGCAACACAGGAGTGGGACGTAGGCAAAAAGTAAGGAGGCGCCCGTAAGGGAGGTTACCTTGCTTTTTGCCGTCAACTGGGACCCGCTCATGTGTTGCATTTATTAATAGTTTTCATGCTGAAGCCCTGCGTTGCAACCGGATTTCAAAATTGCAATGGCGGCTTATTTTATAAACTTTGCTATACCTTCCGATAGAAAACGCTTGTCTTCAAGCCTGCAATCTTTAAGCGAAAGAACGCAGCATCTTTTTCCTTCCCTTTCAACGCATCCCGCCACGGAGCATGTAACGTTCACGCTGCGCCTTATGACCGGTGAAAGCTCGAAATCCAGCGAAACGGAACAAATGCCGCCTTTTGAAAAAGGATATGATGAAGTCCTGTCACCGAAAACGAGCTTGGTTCCGCTTATGTGAAGAATGTCAAGCGGAGGCCTTAGTCCCTCACCAGAAGGCTCGAAATCGGTTTCAAGGTATTTTTTCATGTTGCGCTCGGCAGGTTCAAGAACGTCGTATGATTCAGGAACAAAGATTTTCATGACGACCTGCGAATTCCCGGCCTTATATGACACGCTTCCCGAAACCGAAACAAGTTTTTTTTCAGCGGAAGATTCAATCCTGCTTATTTTTTCTGGAACGGCACATTCGGCAAAATTTTGGACGGCTTTCAAATCTACCGCGCAGAAACACCCCTTTCCGTTCAGATAAAAGAACATGACGAAACGCTTTGCACGTGCAGATTTTTCAAGGGGCGGAAATCTCCTGAAGAAAATTTTCCCGGATTTTATTTCCATTTCAGAAGAAAGCAACTGGAATGCAGATTTTTTTTCAAAGCTTCCCGAACGTTCACCACCGGAAGGCAGATCCTTAAGATAAACGGGAACTACTGAATCTACGAGAGTCTTGAAGAAAATCTCCCGGCCTACAGAAGAAAGCTCCTCAATCTCACTCACTTTCCGGTTCCTCTTCCTTTTCTTCCGTCAAAAACTCCAGCGAAACGATTTTGTATGATTTTTCAGGGCTTAGGTAAACCGAAACGTCCTGATGTGCGCCGTCTTTTTGGAAAAACCTCACGGGACACTGGACTATGGTGTCGGAAATGAACGGTTCTCCCAGCACGAAACTTGAAAAACGCGCCTTTTCCCTGTTCATGTCATAATTGAAGATTACAAGCGAATAGATCGATGAAGGATCCATAAAATAATCCGCGGATTTTCTTTCCACTACCGCATTGCAGAATCCGGTCAGGTTTGAGCGTGCGGCATCATTCAGTGCGCTTGTGTTGAGGACAGGAAAATTCTTCAGCGAAGGATAGACAGGCTCATAAAGATCTTCCGCACCGGATGCAAAAGCATTCATGGGATTTGCCGTAATGCTCCTGCTGATTCCTTCGGCTCCGAACGTGCTTCCCGACAATATGGAACCATCAATGTCGCGTGTCCAGTAAGTCTTTTCGGAAATCTGCATGACGGTTTTTCTGATCGTGTCCACGTTGTATTCCTGATAGTATTCCTCGCTTATGGAACAAGAAAAGAGAAAAAAAGAGAAAAATAACGCCAATGCACTAAAAGAGGATTTTCTCAAGGCTACCCTTCCCGGAAGATTTTCCAATCTACAGATCAGCGTCCGGATTTTTCATTACGATGGCATTCTTGTATTCCACTGATGCCACCGAGAAAATGTTAACGTCAGGCATGTTGTCTATCATCGATACCTGGCCTTCGAATTCAACGTTGTCGGCAATCCTGAGGTTCGTCGTCCTGATGTCTCCCTTGACCTTGCTTCCACGGCACAGCTCCACGCGTTCAGTGGCTTCAAGATCACCGGTCACCATTCCGTAAACAACTATTGACCTTGCGCTCATCTTGTCGCAGATGCACACGGCCGTCCTGTCTATTTCCAATGCACCGGTCGCATCGATCGTTCCGTTGAAACGTCCGGTAATAACGAGATTGTCAGTAAAATTAAGTACACCGTCAAATTCGGTTTCCTGACCAAAAACCGTCATGTTCAAAAGTTCGTTTGCCATATAGCCATTCTACTCCATTTCAGCACTGTTTTTCAAGTGAGCGTGCGTTTTGCGCCTTAAAAAAAGAACCGCCCTGAAAACGATCAGGAAAACAAGGACCAGGATTTCCAGCAAAGGAAGCCAGTCTCCGAACCTGTTGTAGATCGTCGGGCTGTAATTTTCAGGAACGTTGATTTCCGCACATGAATAATTCCTTGCAAAATATCTTGTCTTTCCGTAGATCCTTCCGCGTGAGTCAATGAAGCACGTGGCACCGCTTGCAGTAGCCCTTGCAGACGGAACGGCATTTTCCACCGACCTGAATACCGCCATTGAAAGATGCTGGGTCTGGCACGGCACGCTCCTTGACCATGAATCGTTCGTAAGGTTGAAAAGGCAGCGCGCACCGTTTTTTACGAACGACCGGCAGAGGTTTCCGAAACAATCCTCAAAGCAGATCGGAGTTGAAAAAGAAACGCCCCTTTCATTGAAGACCGTATAATCAGAACCCGGCGTCCAAAGGTGGGTGTCTCCCATCAAAAGCATTTCATAAAGCCTCGGGAATATTTTTTCATAGGGAAAATACTCGGTGAAAGGAACCAGATGGATTTTGCAGTACAAACCAGGATCGGGAGGATTCACGTTTTCTTTTCGCACGTCAAAAACCAGGGCAGAATTGTAGTCGTCAGGGTATTCTCCGCCGTTGTCAACGCTCGTCTGGTTTCCGAAAACAAAGCACGCGTCATGCGATGACATGAAATCAATAAGGTCAAGCACCATTCTATGCCGGTTTGCATTGGATTCACTCGCATAGTTGTATAGGAACGGCGGCACAACGGCTGTTTCCGGCCAGATTACAAAATCAATTCCGGGATTTTCATCCAAAGCAGATTCGGTAAGATTCTTCAAGGCTGCGACATCACGCTTGTAGACTTCAAATCCGTATTTGTTCGAGTCCGTGTTGTTCTGTATGCATGCGACGGTAGATTTCCTGTACCGTGTTCCGTCGACATTCAGCCTGATGGTTCCGTAGCAAAGCGAAAACAAAAAAAGCCCTGAAACCAAGACAAGCGGAATCCTTTCGCCTTTGAAAAAATTTGCCGCAGAAAGCCCGAACGAAAGTTTTTTTTCCTTACGATCAAAAATGCACTCCAAAAAACGTGCAGCAACAGCCGAAAAAGACACGCATAGCAGCGAAACCCACCACACGCCTCCGATCGAAGCGGACTGAAACATAACAGGAACGTTCCACTGCGTATAGCCGATTATGCCGTATGGATAGCCCAAAAATCCCTTGGTCTTTATGAATTCATATGCAAGCCACACCAAGGCCATGATATAGAACTTTTTTTCAGGATACATGGATTTGGCCGCGCACATTGCCTCAAAAACAAGCGCCATAACGACACCGAAAGCAGGAACGCCTATGTAGATGGTAAAAGGACTGAATCCTGCAAGCCAATACGAAAAAAGCCCGTATGCCGACGCACCGTACAAAAAACCGTATGCCCAGGCATTTTTTATCTTTGAGTTTGAAACAACAAAAAAAACAGGTATAAGCGCAATAAAACCAACAGGAGCAAGCCCCTCTTGGAAAATCATGTTGGGATGAGATATAAAAAATAAAAATGACGATATCAGAACAAGAAGCAGATTTTTCAGGACAAGCACGAAACTATCTTCAAATTTTCAGAAATCAAAATTCAATCTTTCACGGCGAGTGCAAGCAGGCTGTTTTTTAAATCCTGACCCGCACGGAAAGCCGCCACATAGTGAGGAGCAACGGATAGAATATCCTCACCAGTTTTCGGATTTCTTGCCTTTGAACGCCTTTTGCGCAACCGTGGCTCGAAAGTACCGAAACCGCGCAGCTCTATCGTTTCACCGCTTCCTAGGGAGCGTTTTACTTCTTCCAAAAGGCGCTCTATGACATCCTGAACCATTTTTCTTTCGTAATTTGTATCTTTGTAAACAGCTTCAACCAAATCATATTTAGTCACTTTCTTTGCAGACATACAAACCTCCGTCATCACAGAAAACAAAATTCAGGATATCGGTGAAAGATCTTATTTTGCTTCTGCTGCAGATGCGTTGAAAGTGACGTTGTACAGCTTGTACATGCGGCTCTTCTTGCGTGAAGCTGCATTGCGGTGGATTACACCCTTGCGTACTGCTGTATCATATTCTGACTGCAAAGCAACCAATGCTTTCTTGGCTTCTTCCTGATCTTTCTTCTGCACGGCCGCCACGAATTTCTTTGCGCTTGTGCGGCATGTTGACTTTACAGCCTTATTGCGCAAACGGCGAACTTCACTCTGTGCATGTCTTTTTTCTGCAGATGATTTCTTTACTGCAACTTTCTTTTCGTCTGCCAAAGTATTACCTCCAAAATGGATATCCAATCCACTCGATTGAATGAAAAATTAATAATCAAATATTCAGCTGCTTTATGAATGAAAACAGCAGAGCTGAAAAATTGCAAGGCTCTTTATTTGTTGAAGTCTTTAGGACGTCTCTCGACACGCTTGCACTTCTGGCACTCCGCCAGATTTCTAAGTCTGCCTTTTTCGAACATTGTCTTCATGATAATTTCACCGCCACAATCCGGGCAGAAAAATTTCTGAGTCGCAACCGTTGTACGAGAGTTCTTACTGGTTCCAGCCATGATCTTCCTCCATCAGTAAATTTGGTATATCGATATTACACAATTTTATCAATAATTGTCAAGTTGGTGAATCACGCCACGGGGGTGTTTTTTGGAAGTTTTCTCCACTCGTCGAGCTGATTCTGTATAAGACTCCTGCTTTCCTCAAGGATTTTCTTCTCATCGTCCTTGGTAAGAGGCGGATCGTAAACTTTGAGTACTTTCACGCGGTACTCACCCTTTCTCAGGTTTTTCAATATGTCGGTGAGCCTTGAAAGCTTGTAGCCACCGTCAAGCGCGCACACCGCTACAGGAATCCGGGCGTTTTCAACGATTCTCCTGAATCCTGCGGAATAGAACTGTCCTAGATTACCGTCACGGCTTCTCGTTCCTTCCGGGAAAATAACGGGAATCTGATTTTTTTCTACGGCACGCTTTGCGAATTTCTGCAATCTCCTCATGGCTACCGCGGGGCTTCCCTTCCTTGGAATAAAGCAGTGTCCCTGGGTTCTGAGCATTTTTCCGACCATAGGAGCCTTTCCGAGAGTGTCCTTTGCAACGAAACGCACCTCACGGCCTGCAAAATAATAAAGGTAAACCACTATATCCACGAGGCTCTGGTGATTGGACAAAACCAAAAACTGCTCAGGCAGCCCCTTCTTGGACTCCTTGTCACCGGCAAAAGAAAATCCCCTGTAGAGCTTCAGGATTGCAAAAAAAAGCCTTGCAGAACGCGTGGTGATGTAGTTCGACCAGAACAACGCAATCTTATGGCTCACGGGATACGCAAACACAAGCATCAGCGTCGGAAAAACGAGCATACCGACCAGACAGACAATCGTAATGAATGTAAGCATAATTGAAGATTATAATCAACATCGGGATGAAAGTCCATCAGTCAGCGGAGAAAAAAATCTGCCGTGCATTTATTTTCTTGCAAAATCAGAATTTGTGGCTTATAATTAATGAATCGGGAGCAGTTTGTTGATACGTTCAGTATCCAAGGCAGTTCCGGATAATTGCAGATAAAATACTCAGAGGTGTTGTGTATGGGAAAATTCGTGATTAAAAAGGCAAAGACAGGCATTATGTTCAATCTCCATGCAGGTAACGGAGAGATTATCGCGACTTCGGAAGTCTACAAGACAAAGGCTGCCGCAAAAAACGGGATTGCAAGCATAATCAAGAATTCCGGCTCAGACGTTGAGGACCAGACAAAAGACGGATACGAAAAGCTCAGCTGCCCGAAGTACGAGATATACAAGGACAAGAAGGGAGAATTCAGGTTCAGGCTCAAGGCACGCAACGGACAGATCATCGCCGTCGGAGAAAGCTACAAGGATCAGGCAGGCGTAAAGAACGGCGTAAGCTCAATCAAAAAGAACGCTACGCCCGACACGAAGATCATAGACGAGACACTGGAATAATCCGTAAAGACCGGAACATTCCTTATAAAAACCACAAAAGCATAGAGGGGCAGTCCGCCAGGCACAGGCATGCAGAAATCAGCTTCCGGGAGATCAGGAACCGGATGTCCGATGACCGTATGCCATAAGCTTTTCGGAAAGTCCCTTCTTTTTTTCATACATTCCGCCTCTAAAAACAACGGGGAAGGCACATAATCACCAACCCCTCCGCTCGAATAAAACCTTCCGTTTGTTAAGAAAACACAAAAACACCGCAAGCATAACATGCCCACAGCGTTTTATGAGAAGCGTAAAATATGAACCGAACAGGCGTAACCTCTAGAAAAATACATTCCTAGAGGCTCTGCATTCCCTATTTCAAAGATGCAGAAATGCGCTCAAGAACCTTCTTGCGGTCCAAAGGTTTTACGATGTAGTTCTTTGCACCAGCCATCAAAGACTTCTTGACAAGCTCTTCCTTTCCAAGTGCAGAAACCATAACGACCTTTGCATTCTTGTCAAAAGCCATGATCTGCTCAAGAGCTGTAATACCATCCATGCGCGGCATAGTGATATCCATAGTTACGACATCGACATTTGGACAGAGTTCCTTATACTTGTCAACACCTTCTTTTCCATCTGCCGCTGTAGCAACAATTTCGTATCCATCGCTGCTAAGAATCTGCGTAAGCTGTTTTGCAACGAATGCAGAATCATCAACGACTAATACACGAAACTTTGAGCCGTCCTCTTTCAGTCCTTCCGGCTGTCGGTCATCCGTTATAGGAAAATCCTGTTTAGTCTTCATAACTATATACCCCTTATCTACTGACGTTCGCGAATTGCAACGTTGACTTCTATTTTTCCATATTCCGTGATCAACGGAACAATAAGAGCCTCTACGCTTTCTTCACCGCCGCCAAGAGCAGCGATTTCCATATTCTCACCTGCAAAAAGAGCCGGTGGAGTCAAATCAAATTTGAAACCCAGTTCATGCAGCTTGGTTACAGCCTGCGCGGTAATCAAGTTTGCCAGCTCACTGATCGTAGCCTTTGCCAAATCATCAAATGAAGGAAGTTCTTCATCATTCATTCTTGACGCAATATTCAGAGCCGTATCATAGGTCATATCAAAAAGAACCCGTCCTTCAACGTCTCCGGCCAATCCGACCAATGCAGCAACGCCCATGACAGGCATAGCAGTGGATTTTAGATACAAGTCACCTCTTTTTACTTCTGCACCACCAAGAACTTCTTTCAAAACCCTGTATGATGTCTCGACGAACGGGTTAATGTACTCAACTCTCATCGGTTCCCCCTTTTTTTATACTTAGGAAACAAATTTTCCCATATTTTATTTGGAATATACTCCAATGCTTCCGACAGTCTTTTTTGACCAGCCGGGCAATGAAATATTTTCATTATCACCTACAATTATCAAGCCGTTTCCTTTGACCTTTTCCTCAAAGTCATCGATTATGGTTCTTTGAGAAGCCTCAGGTAGGAATGATATTATATCACGTGCAAAAACAATATCAATAGGCGGAAGGCTGTTGGTGTTTACGCAGTCATGATACTCGAACATGATCATGTCCTTGATCTCCTGTGTGAACACATACTCTCCGCTGACATTCTTCGTCAGATAAGGCCTGTACCAACCCATGCTCGCCTGTTCGCCCACTACCATGAGAGGTGCGTTGGATACGCTCAGCAAATCGATGTCATGGGCATAAACCCTTATCCTTGCAGACAAAGCTGGTTTGACGACGCAAGACGCCGTCTTTGCTGATCGTCCGCCCAAGAAGCGAGCCGGCGCACAGCGGTGAACGGAGCGGATATTTCCGATTGTTTATGACAAATAAAAAAGCTGCC
>JAFPKH010000201.1:0-2668 GCA_017424825.1 Treponema sp.
AGACCTTGTTGCAAAAGCCGACGAATACACATCGCTCGAAAAAGAATTCCCGTGGATGAAAAATCTCCGTGACACGCTCACCGATTTTGACGAACAGCGTATGAACGAAAAATGGATTCCATTGAAAAATGAAATTGAGATCCTCAACAGAAAAAATGCGCTTGCAAGACTCTTTTCAGGCGGAAAAACACGCAGTGCCGTAAAACAGTTTGTCGAAACATTTTTTGACGCAAACACAAAGGCAAACAGAAAACTGCTTTTAAAAACCAGCGATGATTTTACATCCGGCATTGAAAGATACGGCCGCTACCATGCACTGAAACCTGCGTACACGGCACTTTCACCTGAAGAAAAAAATTATTTCACGGCAATGAAAGCGGTGCAGCGTCAGTGTGCGAATTCACTTTCAGAAGCAAACCGTGAGGTCAAGGATTTCGTTCTCTACAGGCATCTGATGGATTTTGAAACGACACACAGAACCACATTGATGAACATCTCCAACTTCCCTGCAACGATCAGGACGATCAGCGAAGACATACAGAAAAAAAGAAAAATCACGCGTGAAAATCTTGAAAAGAAACTTCTCGACTCACTCGGAATGCTCACGCAGTCAAAGAGGCACAACGACATACAGCGCGCGGTGGAATCAAAAAGGCGCATGAGCGTGAACAAATTCATAAACAAATTTGATTTCGAACTTTTCAAGGCAGTGAAAATCTGGCTTCTCACACCGGAAGTAGTTTCAGAAATCATACCGCTCCAGATCGGAATCTTTGATCTTCTGGTCTTTGACGAAGCATCCCAGATGTACGTTGAAAAAGGACTTCCGTCAATACTCCGTGCAAAAAAAGTCGTAGTTGCGGGAGACCAAAAACAGCTTCGTCCTTCAAGCCTCGGAACAGGCCGTATGACGATAGACGAAGATTCGCTCGATGAAGACGAAGAAATATCCGCAGCCCTCGAAGAAGAAAGCCTTTTGGATCTGGCGAAATACCGCTATCAGGACACGCTCCTGAATTTCCATTACAGATCAAAATACGAAGAACTGATCGCTTTCTCAAACTACGCATTCTACGGCGGACAGCTCTATGTTTCACCGAACGTCTCCGAACCGGAAACGCCACCGATCGAAGTGCACAAAATGACCGGCGCAATCTGGGACAAACGCCGCAACCAGACGGAAGCAGAATACATCATAAAACTGCTGAAAGATATTTTTGCAAACCGCAAGGAAAATGAAACCATAGGAATAATCACGTTCAACACAAGCCAACGCGACTTGATCGATGACCTGATCGACAAGGAATGCATAAAAGACCCGGAGTTTGCGGAACAGATCAGAATAGAATCAGCAAGAACCCAGGACGGAGAAGACATAGGACTTTTCGTGAAAAACATCGAAAACGTACAGGGTGATGAGCGCGACATAATCATCTTCTCGATCGGATACGCAAAAAATGAAAACGGAAAATTCATACAGAATTTCGGATGGCTCAATCAAGCCGGTGGAGAAAACAGGCTCAACGTTGCAATCAGCCGTGCAAAGAAAAAAGTCCACATCGTTACAAGCTTCGAACCAAACCAGATGAACGTCGAAAACGTAAAGAACCCAGGTCCGGCAATTCTCCAGAAATATCTCGAATATGCTGCGGCAATCAGCGGAGGAAACAGGAACCTTGCAAAAAGCATACTCCATTCATTCACCACAGGCCCGGGCGGATCTGCAAAGAATGCAGAAAACGAACTAAGCTACCTTGATGAATTGGAACAGTCGCTCAAAGAAGAAGGCTTCGAATACGACCGCGACATTGGAATCGGAGGATACACAATCGATTTTGCAATCAAGAAAAACGGACGCTATGTGATCGGACTCGAATGTGACAGCGCACTCTACAAACAAAACACCACTGCAAGAGACCGTGACTACCACAGACAGAAATATCTGGAAACCCGCGGATGGAAACTCCTCCGCATCTGGTCACCTTCATGGTGGAAGAACAAAACCGATGTCATCCAGATGATCACGGACGCTTACGACACTGCAGAATAAGATATAAAACAAATGCCCCCCCAAGAGCATGCGGCTTTTGAGGGGTGTTTTTTTTCTTCGGCAAGAGGAGGGCGTCACCTTCCCTGATCTTTGTAATTTTTCTGAATCCAATCCTTGTATGCACCGCTTTTGATGTGCTCAATCCATTCCGAATGATTCAGATACCATCTGATTGTGGAAAGAAGCCCCTGCTCAAAAGTCATCTTGCGTTCCCAGCCCAGCTTCGTCTTTGCCTTTGTGCAGTCGATTGCGTAACGTCGGTCGTGTCCCGGTCTGTCCTTAACATAAGTGATTGTCTTTCTCACATCGTCTGGATTTTTTTCAAGCTCTTTTGCGGTCAAATCAATCACCGTGTTCAGAAGACGGATGTTCTCCCATTCGTTTTCACCGCCAAGATTCCATTTTTCTCCTGCGGGCGACTGATTCACAATCTGCCATACACCGCGGTTGTGGTCCTCAACATAAATCCAGTCGCGGATATTTTTTCCGTCACCATACACCGGAAGATTTTTATTTTCCTTTATGTTCAGTATCATGAGAGGAATGAGTTTTTCAGGAAATTGAAATGCGCCGTAATTGTTCGAGCAGTTCGATATTGTTACCGGAAGACCGTATGTG
>JAFPKH010000202.1:0-5167 GCA_017424825.1 Treponema sp.
GTATCATTTGATGAATCTGCTATTAAAATTTTACTTTGTCTCTTTTTTAATTCTTTTCTCAATTTCTTTGCTGCTTTTTTAATTGCTTTTTTTCTTGCTTTTTCTGCTTTTTTATCATTTAAATTTTTTAAATGTTTTTCAGATAAAAGAGATTCCATTTCATCTAAAATAAATGAATTTATGAATGAAAATCCTTGTGCTTTTGATGAGTTCGAGCCTGTCCGTAATACAGGTTTGGAAGCAATAAGGGAGCTTACAAAAAATGATTCTTTCAGACTATGAAACATTGCTGTCTAAAGACTCTGTTGCGGTAACGCCGCAAATTACTGTGATAGACAAAGCCCGCCTCTTGGAAAAAATTTCAGAACTTTCCGATTCTACAATGAGAGAACTGGCAGAGAATATCCAACTTGTACTTGGCATTTAGCAGATAATTATTTCTTGGAATAAAAATTTCACTCCTCCCCGCATTTCCATCCGAGAAGTCCCTTTCCTTCGCTGGAAAATACCAGTGCGATTTTGTGCGTCTTTTTTCCGCTCACGTTGAATCTTTCGGGGTAGCCTTTTTCGTCAATCTGGTTCAGTCCTTCCTGCGCGACTTCATCGAAATTTCTGCCCCTGTCCATTTTCAGTTCAAAGATGTAGGCATCGTTCGGGAGAGTGACGGTCACATCGCTTCTTCCGCATTGGTTCTGCAGTTCGCTTGTTACGTCGAAGCCCGTCATGCGGAACATCACGTGGGTTACGGACTCGTAATAATTTTCGCACATGTTTTTTTGAACGACGGTCGGAAGGTCTGCGATTGCGGCCTGAATTATTCCCAAGGCACGGTCGATGTTTTTATCCCGAAGTGCGTTACGCAGGTTGTCGATTGCAAGTCCCAAATCATCATCCGGGACGGTTACGAATTTTTGCAGGACGGAAT
Source organism: Treponema sp. (assembly GCA_017424825.1). Taxonomy (GTDB): domain Bacteria; phylum Spirochaetota; class Spirochaetia; order Treponematales; family Treponemataceae; genus Treponema_D. The sequence goes on from JAFPKH010000202.1 coordinate 926, forward strand.
CCAAAAATCCGTCTTCAATTTCTTTGTTCGGAAATCCAAGTGTGTAGACGCGGGTTTCTTTTTCAAAACCTTTTATCGTGAGGTATCCGCTCTGGTAAATGACGGGCAGCATGTTTTTGCTTTCCGGGTCGTAATTCTTGAACTGTTTTTCGGTCGCCTTTCTTCCGTTCAAAATCGACTGAAGCTGTACCGGCTGGTTCTGCAATGTCTTTACCAAAAATGTCGGTGTGCCGCTTTCAAACCAGTATGAACCGAAGTCCCTGTCGTTAAGGCATTTCAAAAGACAGAACGGATTGTACACACCTTCTGAATCCGCCGCAAAATGATAGCCGTCATATATTTTTGCAAGTTTCTGTTTTGCTTCTTCAACAGTCAGTTCCTGCTCTTCCGCAAGGGACGCAATTTCCGGCTGAAAATTTTCTTCAAGCTCCGTTTCTGAAATTCCGCAGATTGTTGCGTATTCTTTTTTCAGGCTTATGTCGTCCAGCTGATTCAGTCCGCTGAAAATATTTACGTGGCTCACTTTTGTGATTCCCGTGATGAACAAAAACTTCAGCGAGTTTTCATTGTCTTTGAGGGGACTGTAAAAATCGCGCAGAATGCTTCTGTTTTTTTCTTCGTGCTCCGTATAGATTGCGTCCAGAATAGGTTTGTCGTATTCGTCAATCAAAACAACGACTTGTTTGCCGGTTTTGTTTTTTGCCACATTCATAATGTTTTCCAGACGGCCACTGTAATTGTTTTCATCATGTGGAATTATGCCATATTGATTTTCAAAATTTGAGAGCATGTGGTCCAAATAGCTTTTCAAGTGTGCGTCATCTTCAAATGCACCGCCGCCGAAACTGATTTTCAGAACGGGGTACTCAATCCACTCGGTCTCAAGTTTTTCGATTTCAAGTCCCTTGAACAAATCTTTCTGCGCAAGAAAATAACATTCCATCGTTGAAAGAAGAAGGCTTTTTCCGAATCGACGCGGACGTGACAAAAAATATGGATGGCTGTCCTGCGCAAGTTCCCAGACAAAACGGGTCTTGTCAACATAAACGCAGTTGCGGTTACGCACGTTCATAAAACTCTGTAAGCCGATCGGTAAATGTCTTCTCTTTTCCATGCGGCTATTATACCACTGCTTTCATTTTTTTTCTATGGATTTGGGGAGTGCCAAAAAAAGAGTGTAGACTACAGTCCTTCCTGTGATTTTTCGTATTCGTCCAGCCGCCTGAGTTTTTCTTCATCCAGTCGCACCAGAAGATTTTTTTCCTGCGTCGGGATTACAAGACCCTTGGGTCCGTTCTTTGCTCGCCGCAGATACTTTACCGGGGTGTAGTATAAATCTGCCTGTCCGTTTTGCCTTGCCTTTGAGTGGTAGACCGCAAGATTTCCTGCGTAGAGAAGTATTTCAAGGGGTATCGTTTTTCCGCTCCGTGCCTTTATGAAAACATATCCGCCTGCAAAATCCCTTGTGTGCATCCACATGTCCTGTCCCCTGACCGTGTGGCGGAGGAGGTCGTCGTTTTCGTTTGCAGTCCTTCCGACGATTATCGTCCATCCGTCAATCTCGTAGTGGAGACCTGCATGCGGCTTTTCGTTTTTCTGTTTGGGTGCCGTGTCGTGGCGGAGCATCTGCTCGATTTTGATTACGTTTTTTTCTTTTAAAATCGCCTCATATTCCGCATCAAGATTTTGGATTGCCCGTCGTGAAAGCTCTATGTCGTGCTCAAGGCTTTCCATTCCCGACGACGCTTTTTTATATTGCGAATAATATTCGGACGCATTTTCCTGCGCGCTCTTTTTCGGATCCATGCGTATGCAGACGCTTTCACCGGTTTCATAATCCGTGAGTTCAAAGCTTGTGCCGCCGTTCCATTGCGAACATGCAGAAAGAATCAGGTCGCCGGTGTGCTTCAAGGATGATGAGTTTTCGAATGATTTTTTCTTTGCAATAAGCTTTTCAAGCGCGCCCTGCATTTTGGAGTGCTTCATGTTGTACCATTTTTCTGCCTGAACCAAAAGAGATTCGCGCGATAGGGAAGAGGCATGCTCAGTGTAGTAGACGTCGATTTTCGTGTTGAAATCAAGCGAGTCGAAATCTTTTCCCGGATTTTTTTCTTCCCATGTTTTTTTTATGTCATCGAAGCTGCGGACTGGAAATCTTTCAAGCGCGGATTTTTTTTCTTCTTCGGTCGGTTCATGTTCTTCAACCGTAAAAGGCTTTCCGGTAAGCTCGTTTTTTTTCGGGCGGCGGTACATGCAGTCCTGGATGATTCCCTGCTCATCGGTTACGATTATGTTTGCAGCTCCTGACCAAAGGCGGATATATATGAAATATCTTTTCTGCCATGTGGAAACGTCCATTTTTATTATGCGGTCAAGACCTATCTGACGGCAGGAATTGATTCTCATGCCCTGTACGTTTGACCGCATGAATTCATGGAAGCGGAGGGGCTTGTCGTTTTTCGGTGCCTTGAACTGCGTCCTGTTGATCCTGCATACGCTTGCTCCCGTGCATATCATGATGTTGGAAAGCACGCCGTTTTTTATGACGCGCAATGAAAACACCTCATATCCGGGCTGTACGGTCTCCTGGATGAAAGAGCCTTCCAGATCAAGCTCACTGAGGATTTTGTTTATTTCGTTGCAGTTCAGGGACATCTTTTTTCTCCGCTATTTGTTCATGACGTCCTGGATTTCAGAAAGCTTCTGCTGGATTGCATAGCTGATCTGAGCCTGGGTTTCAAGTCTCTGTGCCAGCATCTTGCTCAAGAAGATACCGTAGTGCGGATTTTTTCTGATGAGCGAAAGGAATGCGGTCTTGGGAATCTTTATGAGCTTGCAGTCGTTTCCAAGTGCGATTACGGTTGCGGTGCGCCTGTCGTTCAAGAGGAATGCCATTTCACCTATGAACATGTCGTTAGGGGTGAGGGAGCTGTTGTATTTTTTGTTCACGAAAACACCGAACTGACCTGAAACAATGAAGAAAAGGTCGTTTGAAAGTTCGTCCTGGCGGCATACAACCTGCTTTTCCTTGTAGCTGATTACGTCGAATGTGTTCATGATGCCAGGAATGGTGTTTGTGTTGTTGACCCTGTTGGTGATCGAGAAAGTGACCTGGTTTCCCTTTTCGTTGTAGACGAGCTTTTGGACGTACTGCTGGCTGAGTGAGATTCCGCGTCCGTGGGTTCCGGTTTCCGTTTCCTTTGCTTTTTTTTCGAGCATGGCTTTCCAGTCGAATCCGTCGCCGTCATCTTCAATTCTGAATGCGGATGCTTTTTTGTGGATTGCGTATGAAATGCGGATTTTTCTGTCCTTGTATTTCGGGTCTTCTGATTTTTTCTTCAGAAGCTCCATCATGTCTCCGCCGTTCATGAGCCACTGTGTCTTTTCTTCGTAGCTTATGTCAAGATTTCCGTGCTCCACCGCATTGGTAAGAAGTTCCATGAGAGTCATGTGGAGCCCGTCCCTGTCTTCAAGTGAAATTCTGTTGGTGTTGTAAAGGTAGTTCACGAGGAAGTTCGTGTAGAAGCGGATGTCCATAGGGTCGTTGTTGCAGACGAAACGTCCTTCTTCCTGTCCGCCGATTATGTCCTGCATTCCGCGCGTGAAAAGGAATCTCTGGTTCTGGTAGAGGATTTTCAAAAGCCTTCCGTAGTTGTTTTCGAAATCTGACACCGTAAGCACCGCTATGATGTTGTTGTCCTTGACCATCTCACGCTTTTTGACTTCTTCCCTGTTTGCGCAGACCGCGATGATTCCGCCGTAATGGAGCCATGAATCGGAATGGATTGCTTCTATGATTTTCTCGCAGTCGATTTCAGCTGAAGAATAATCAAGAATCTTGATTTCAGGCATTTCGTAGTTTATGTAGGATACTACCGCATCTGTGTTTCCCATGCTTATCGTGTTGAAAAATGTCGGGAAAAGTGAGTTGGCTTTTATCGCCGCGTCAAGAACCTGCTTGTTTGTGGATGCAACTATTATTTTTTTCATAAGAATTCCCCCGCTCTCCTTTGTTTTGATTTTCGGATTCTGCCGGGAAGATTTTTAATGGAAACTTGTCGCAAGCTGGGGTTTGTCATTGTTGGGCGTTGCGGGCATGTCGCAAGCTGGGGCTTGCTCTTTGAGTTTTTGCTTGCTCGCGAAGGCTCCCATTTTCCGCTTTGCGGAAAAACGCAAAAACTCATGTTTTGTGGGCGTTGCGTTGCGGTGGCCGGCGGTTTTAAAGAGATTTATCCCGCAGAA
>JAFPKH010000203.1:0-3134 GCA_017424825.1 Treponema sp.
ATTATATTGAAAAGCGTTTCCTCCAAATCAGTGTGGAGAAGCGATGTAAAAATATTTTGAACCAGACTTTTGTTTTCATAAAAAAAGCGGAGAATGCTTTTTAGGGCCACATCCCAATTGACTTGCAGAAGTTGTTCTTCTGTAAAATCTTCACTAAGGCCCATAGACTTTTTTAATTCGCTGGCAATGTATTGAGTCACGAGACTGTATTTGTCAGTGAAATAGTAGTAAAAGGTTTTTCTGTTGATATTGCACTTTTTTACAATATCCTTGACAGAAATTTTGCTAAATTTTTCAGTTGAAAGCATCTTTATGCAGGAGTCCATTATTTCCTGCTTGGTTGTGTTTGACATAAGAAAATTATACCATAATTTGGAGAAGATATAAAATGTCCATTATTTCTAAAATAGCATTCGGTCTTGTAAAGGCATACATAAAGGTCGCCTACCATCCGACTTCGCTAAGGGTTCGGACCCCGGCAATCTACATAGCAAACCATACCGCACTCAAGGACCCTCCATTTATGCTGACCATGCTGAAGGGAAAAACACGCATTGTCGTGGCAAAGGACTGGTACGAAAAAAAGAACCTGAACTGGATTATGCGCGGTGGAACATGTATACCCTGCGACAGATATTCAATGGACACGGAATGGACCCAGAAAGCAAAAAAGTCTTTGCAGGAAGGCTATTCCGTCATAATCTTCCCTGAAGGAAAAATCAGAACGGATGGGGAGTTGAACGAGTTTAAATCGGGATTCGCGTTTCTTGCCAGATACACGGGCACACCTGTCATACCGATTGGAATCAGCGGAATCTACAAATTTGGGCGCAAGACAAAATATGTCGTCGGGGAGCCAGAAAAAATTACAAGAACTCCGGGGGTTCCTTCTTCCCAGGATTTGGCGGAAAAGAGCGAACATTTCAGACAGATTGTCAAAGAATTAAAAAACAGAGCATTGGAGAAGTAAAATGAAATTGGGAATTGTTTTTGAGGGCGGCTCCAGAAAGGTAATGTTTTCTGCTGGCGTAATCGATGCCCTGATTGAAGAAAATCTTAATTTTGATTATGTCCTTGGTGTTTCTGCCGGGGCGCACTGTGCATTGAATTTTGTCACACGACAAAAGGGACGTGTCTTTCAGATTCTAAAGCCAAGCAAAGTCCGTGAGGGGAAAAAAGCACACCCAATCAGAGATGGAATTGAAAAGGAACTCCACATCCTGAACTATGAATCCCCATACGGAGAATATCCTTTTGATTTCAAGACACTTTTCAACTCGAAAACCGAATATGAAATCTGCGCAACATGTGGCGAAACCGCAAAACCGGATTATTTTACAGAACGACAGGATGAAAAACATCTTTTGGACATATTGAACGCAAGCTGCTCCCTCCCAATTCTGTTTCCATTTACGGAAATCGGTGGAAAACACTATGTCGATGGCTGCATTTCAAATTCCATTCCATTCGACCGGGCTTTTGAAAAAGGATGCGACAAGGTTGTAATTGTTTCAACAAAATACTGGGAAGACAAGCCCACTGATTTTGAGCGCTACAGTCTGCTCCTCCAGCCAATGTACAAAAAGAAGTACCCCGAACTGTACAAGGCCCTAATCAACCGCTACGACGAATACATGAAGCAGACCGGCAAAATCGAGATGCTGGAAGAACTGGGCAAGGTTTTTGTGATCAGACCGCAGCAGGCCCTTTGTGGAGTGTTTTCTGTCCATGATGATGAGTTCCAGAAATCCTACAGGCACGGAATGGACTACACAAAATCAGTAATGGACAAACTCAAGGCATATCTGGATTCCCCAGTGAAATAATTTCACATTTTCTTTAAAAAATCCGTAAAATGGGTTATAATCTAGGTATGTTAAAAATAAACGTAAACGCAAAAAATACGGCCGCAATAAATACGGCTATGCAGAATGTAAAAGAGATGATTACGTCCGGCTCTATCTCTAGGGACTCTCCAATTCACATTGTACTTGGAGCGGGAACTTATCGCGAAAAAGTTAAATACAATCTGCCCAACCCGATTATAATTGAGAGCGCACCCGGTCTTACGGCGAAGGACTGCATAATTCAGGCGGACAACTGCGAGGCTTTCCATCAGGGAGTTGAAAACAGGGCAATTTTTTACTTTGGTCCGAACGTGACAAATGTTACCCTGAAAAACTTTTCGATAATCAACACACACAATAAATCGGTTATTGAAGGAAACACACAGGCAGATGCCGGGGAAGCCTTGGTCTGGAGCAGCACGACGGGAACCCTTATGGCGCGTGGCATGTCGATTGAAGGGCGGCTGAACACTCTGAGTCTCAAAGGATTTTCATGGTTTATGGGATGCCATATTTCCGGCGACATGGATTTTATCTACGGCGAAATTGATACAGCGCTTTTTGAAGAGTGCGAAATCCATCTGAGGGCAGACAACCGTGGTGATTATCCAGGCTTTGCAATAAAGGGACAGGTCCTTGCAAACAAAATGGGCATTGTGTTTTTGAATTCTAATTTCACTGCGGACAAACGAAAAAAGAACGAAATCTACATCTACAAAACCGAAGGCAAAGGTTCCGCCACATCCGCAAAAAATTGGGACTCGGTGGCATTCCTAAACTGCAAGATGAGCGAATACTACAATCCCGAACTTGCATGGGATGACGACATGTCGCTGGAGATTTATCCACGTGGAAACGCAAAGTCAGGAATACGCGAGTACGGAACACAGATTGTCTCAAAAACCGGAAAGATTTTGGAAACCGATACGACTCGTCGCAATGTGAAGTCATATCTTTTGACCGAATCTGATTACTTTGCCGATTATGCAAGCCGCTATCTGATTTTGAAGGACACGCCGTTTGCAAACAATGCAGAGTAAAAACCGACGGTTTTAAGAGTCAACTCCCAAGCCGAAAAGTGCAAAGTCACCGCGGACAGGGTCATCGGGGAAAACTGTTTTCATAAAATCAGTGAGGGCAAGGGCATTTTTCATTGTGGCTCCGGGGATTTTTCCGCTTGGGCTTTTGGGAAGAAGTCCGAATTTCACAGACTCCTGAATAACGTGGGTGTCCATCGGCATGAGCAGATTTTTTTTGTCGAACCAAGTCCAGAGTCCCAAATCAACA